>DATKYC010000404.1:0-6229 GCA_035528695.1 Acidobacteriota bacterium
TTTTACAGTGATGAGAAGGAGATCATTAAGAGAGTGATCCCATTGGCGGTTATGGGATGTGAATTGTCGGTTGCTAATGGAGTTGAGTCGCCAATGAACCGTATCAATTCTCAAAATCTAGCCTATAAGGAGGTAAGAAGCTGATGCAGGGATTAACCATTTACGCTCCCTTCCTGGGAATCTTGGGGCTGATCATAGCTTACCTGATTTTCGGATATGTCAAACGACAGCCGAACGGGAGCAAATTGATGCAGGATCTTGAGGAGGCGATTCACACAGGCGCTATGGCTTTCTTGAGGAAAGAGTATTCTGTTCTGGTTGTTTTTATCGCGATAGTTTTCATTCTCTTGGGATGGGGCATTTCATGGAAAACGTCCATTGCCTTTGTCACCGGCGCGTTATGCTCAATGCTCGCTGGTTTTTCCGGAATGACTGCGGCAACCAGGGGTAATTCCCGAACCGCAGAGGCGGCAAACAAATTGGGGCAAGCAAAGGCACTGAACGTCTCATACTTTGCAGGTTCTGTCATGGGAATCTCAGTCGCCAGTCTCGGACTATTGGGACTGGGATTCTGGTTCTGGTATTACGGTGGTGATCCGGAGACCGCCCAGTACATTAACGGCTTTGCCATGGGCGCGAGCTCGATTGCGCTTTTTGCTCGTGTCGGTGGAGGCATATATACCAAGGCCGCAGACGTGGGAGCCGACCTGGTAGGCAAGGTGGAGGCCGGTATTCCTGAAGACGATCCCAGAAATCCAGGGGTTATTGCCGACAATGTGGGCGATAATGTTGGCGATATCGCCGGGATGGGTGCGGATATATTTGAATCGTACGTGGGCTCGGTGATTGCCACCATTGCTATCGCAGCGACCCTCGCTATCAGCACACCCGAGACTCTTGCGGCATTTGTCAAGGAGTTCCCTGTGCTTCAAGGGCTATCCGCAGAGGCTATCAAACTGAAATACATGACTATGCCTATTCTGGTTGTGATGGGAGGCATGCTGAGTTCATTTATAGGGGTATTTTCAATCAAGCTCTTCCAGCGTGGAAACCCCGCAGGGGCCCTGAGGTACACCACATTTGTGGCAGCTGCCATTTTCATAATACTCACCATCATTATTACCAAATCACTGGGCATGCCCAACGGCGCTTTCTGGGCTGTTTTCTCCGGACTGCTTTGCGGGATTGCCATCGGCCTTCTTGCCGAGTATTACACCTCCGGCTCCCCAATCCGTCGCATTGCTGGACAATCAGCCACTGGCCCCGCCACTGTTATCATCGCGGGTCTAGCCGTAGGCATGATCTCCACGTATCTCCCTATGCTTGGCATATGTGTGGCAATCTTTGTGGGTTTTAAGGCGGCCGGAATTTATGGGATTGGCCTCTCGGCTGTAGGCATGCTGGCAACAGTTGGAGCAACCATGACCGTGGATGCCTACGGCCCCATTGCCGACAATGCAGGCGGCATCTCTGAGATGGCGGGTCTCGGCCCTCAAACACGAAAGATTACCGACAGCCTTGATGCCCTGGGCAATACCACAGCCGCCATTGGGAAGGGGTTTGCCATCGGCTCAGCGGCCCTCACTGCACTGGCTCTTTTCGTGGCATATACTCAGGCCGTAGGCCTCACAATTATTGATATCAAAAACCCGATGGTGGTGATTGGCGTGTTTATCGGGGGCATGGTCCCCATGATCTGCGCGGCCCTTACGATGACTTCAGTCGGGAAGGCGGCCTTCAGTATTGTGGAAGAGATTCGTCGCCAGTTCCGAGAAATCCCGGGGCTCTTGGAGGGAAAGAAAGGGGCCAAACCAGACTCAGCCACCTGCGTCTCCATTGCAACGGCCTCTGCCTTGAAGGAAATGGTCGCCCCCGGGCTCGTGGCAATCCTCACTCCAGTTGCTGTTGGATTCATCCTAGGCAGAGAGACCCTCGGCGGTATGCTGCTTGGAGCCACCACCATGGGTGCATTTCTGGCCCTTTTCATGGCTAATGCCGGAGGCGCCTGGGACAATGCGAAAAAATATATCGAGGAAGGTAACCTGGGCGGTAAAGGCTCTGACAATCACAAGGCCTCGGTGGTAGGGGACACAGTCGGTGATCCTTTTAAAGATACTTCTGGACCGGCCATGAACATTCTCATCAAGCTGATGTCAGTGGTTTCTCTGGTAATCGCGCCTCTTCTAGTAAAATGGGGGGGTCTCTTATAGCGGTGCGGGTATAAGAGGGAATTGGCAAATGAGGTATGTCGGGACGGCGTAACGGTTAGTTGCACTTATGCCGGCTTCCGTCCCGGCATCCCGCCGTCTTTATTAGCCTTCAAGATTCAAACGTGGGGGTTCAAATGTTTAAAGTAAACGATTTAGCGGTGTATCCTGCCCACGGTGTCGGGAGAATAGAAAGGATTGAAAGCCAAGAGATATCAGGCTTCCGGCAGGACTTTTATGTCATGCGCATTCTTGACAACAGCATGATTATAATGATCCCTACCAAGAACGTTAATAATGTGGGCTTGAGAGAGATTATTGGTCAAACAGAAGTTCCCAGGCTTTATTCGATCCTAAGAAGGAGGGACGCCCCCATTGATAATCAGACCTGGAATCGCCGTTACAGAGAGTACATGGAAAAAATCAAGACCGGTTCTGTATTTGAGGTTGCAGAGGTTTACCGTGATCTTCTGATGCTGAAACTGGAAAAGGAGCTTTCTTTTGGCGAACGCAAGATGCTTGATACGGCCAGGAATCTTCTTGTGAAGGAAATATCGCTTGCTAGAAACGTGGGTGAAGAACAGATTGAACAAGACCTAGACCAGATGTTTTCCTGATCAATCTCTTGCTTCGACCTTACAAAGTCCCTATATGCTTCCGCTTCGAGAAAAGGGTACCTCCGCCCCGGCACACTGAGGGCTAATAAAGAGAACACAAGTGAGCCGACCTTGAGGATGGTTGCTTTCAAAATTTCTGGTGTGGAACAGGGAATTCGATTAGATATCTTTTTATCGGCCCGTCTCGCCGGACTTTCGCGATCAAGGATTCAGGCACTAATAAGAAACAGGGATGCAAAGGTAAATGGTCTTGGCTCAAAGCCAAGCTACAAGTTAAGAACAGGGGACGAAATCTCTCTCCTAATACCCCCTCCCTCCCCCCAGACTCTGGAACCCGAGGCACTGGAGTTCAGTATTCTCCATGAAGATGACTCCATTATGGTCTTGAACAAGCCCGCGGGTCTTGTTGTCCACCCGGCCCCGGGTCATGCAACTGGTACGCTTGTTCACGGTCTCCTTCACCATTGCAAGGATCTATCTGGTATCGGCGGTGTACTGCGACCAGGCATTGTTCATCGACTCGACAAGGATACCTCCGGGCTCATGGTTGTGGCAAAAAGTGATCAAGCCCACGCATCTCTTTCCAAACAGTTCAGGTCCGGGATGGTAAAAAAGCAGTACGTGGCACTCGTACATGGGGTGGTCGAGGGGCAGAAGGGGGAAATCGACCTGCCAATAGCCCGTCATCCGAAGAAGAGAAAAGAGATGACAGTCGTACACTCCGGAGGAAGATCAGCACTGACGCTGTGGGAGAAGATTGATGAATTTCAGAGTGGTTTTTCTCTCCTCTCCGTATCGATTAAGACAGGGCGAACCCACCAGATCCGGGTGCATCTTTCCTATCTAGGCCACCCTGTTGTCGGAGACCAGGTGTATGGGTATGGCCGGAGTTGGTGGAAAAGGCATCCGCTTCACAGGAAGGGGATCCTGCCCTCAATACATAGGCAAATGCTCCATGCCAAATGTCTGGGATTCCTTCACCCCGCGCAACAGCGTTATCTTGAATTTGAAGCGCCTCTTCCAGAGGACATGGAGCACGTGACAACTGGCCTGAAGTGGTTGGATTCCCAGCTTTACACGAATAAAGAACTTGACATACACGAAAAAGCGACTATACTTACTTGACCTGAGACGTTTTCCTGCCTTTTGGAGGATTCGGTATAGACCGGATATCAAAACAGACTTCATAGCTAATCTGCAGAGTCACCTTCTCTAGCTAAAATAAAAGGGTCTCTAAGGTTGCTCGTACTGCCCACAAAGCAGGGCAATTCTGAAGGTTCTTCAGCTCTTGCCCAGAGGCTGGATTTGTGTGGGCTCAACGACCTTTATCCGTTTTGCTCCGGGATTCAACTTTTATGAACCACTCACCATATGAAAAGGTAACCCGTGTGTTAGGGAGATGAAGCATGAATCTTGTTGAACTCAAAAATATGAAGATCAATGAATTGACGATTTTGGCAAGGCAATACAATATCGACGGAGCGTCAGGGATGCGCAAGCAAGATGTGATTTTCTCCTTGCTGCAAGCCCAATCAGAACAGGACGGTCTGATATACGGAGAAGGTGTCCTGGAGATTCTGCCTGACGGCTTCGGGTTCCTTCGGGCTCCCGACGCAAATTACCTTCCAGGTCCCGATGACATATACATCTCTCCCTCCCAGATTCGCCGCTTCAATTTAAGGACAGGAGACACCATCGCCGGGCAGATTCGCCCCCCTAAGGCGTCAGAGAGATACTTTGCCCTTTTGAAGGTGGAAAAAATCAACCATGAAGATCCGGAACTTGCCAGAGAAAAGATCCTCTTTGACAACCTCACGCCCCTTTACCCCGATGAAAGAATCAGACTGGAGACCACATCATCCGACAACTACTGCGCAAGAATCATGGACCTAATGACACCGGTTGGGAAAGGCCAGCGGGGTCTTATTGTCGCCCCGCCCAGGACCGGGAAGACCATGCTTCTCCAAAACATTGCCAACAGTATGAGCGCCAATGACAAGAGTCTCCACAAAATCGTGCTCCTAATAGATGAAAGGCCGGAGGAAGTTACCGATATGGCTCGATCGGTGGATGCCGAGGTAATCAGTTCAACCTTTGATGAACCCCCTCAACGCCACGTCCAGGTTGCTGAAATGGTAATTGAAAAGGCCAAGAGATTAACGGAATGTAAGCTTGATGTGGTAATCCTTCTGGACAGTATCACCCGATTAGCCCGGGCCTATAATTCGGTAGTTCCCCCAAGCGGAAAAATACTTTCCGGCGGCCTGGACTCTAATGCCCTCCACAAACCCAAACGCTTTTTTGGCGCCGCAAGGAACATAGAGGAAGGAGGCAGCCTCACTATCATTGCCACTGCCCTCGTTGATACTGGGAGCAGGATGGATGAAGTCATCTTTGAGGAATTTAAGGGAACGGGAAATATGGAGATCCACCTGGATCGAAAGCTGAGTGACCGGCGGGTGTTCCCATCTATAGATATCAACCGTTCCGGGACGAGGAAGGAAGAACTTCTGTTAGACGAGGCGGATCTTAACCGTGTCTGGGTATTGCGAAAATTGCTCTCGCCTTTAACGCCCGTGGATAGCATGGAATTTTTGCTTGAAAAGATTAAAGGAACTAAAGATAATACAGAGTTTCTGGCGTCCATGAGCGAATAACCAGGGGCAAAATGGCCTGGTGTGCGGAAACCTAGTGCTGCATATCGGAAGTAAAAAAGGAGAAGGAAACAAAGAATGAAAAAAGGTATACACCCAGAATATCATATAGCGACCGTGCACTGCGCGTGTGGCAATGAATTTGAAACAGGCTCCACAGTTAAGGATATAAATATCGAAATCTGTTCCCAGTGCCATCCGTTTTTCACAGGAAAACAGAAGCTCGTTGATTCCGCTGGGAGGGTGGAGCGCTTCAGAAGGAAATATGCCAATGTATATAAGGAGAAGGGGACTAAATCGTAAGGCCAAAACTACGTCCATTCAGCCGAACCCAAAACCCACTGATCCTCACATGATAGTATCCTGCCATCGCCAGAGAAGAATCCTTTGCGTGGAGCAAAAGTCAGGTTGTACTTAGCCTCCATTACCCTACCTCTGCACTCCCATATTGTTGATATTAGCAAAATTACTCTTCCCCAAAAGGGTTATGAAGGCCTGAGGGCTCATAGCAAAAAGAGAGAACGAAAACAAGGCGTCTAATCATGTTTAGAAAAATAAAAGAGATTGAACAGCGCTACGATGAGATTGAAAGGCACTTGGGCCGTCCTGGGATTCTAAATCACCAGGATGTTTATCGGCAGTACCTTAAGGAGCATAGTACCCTCACGCCCATAATAGCCACATTCAGGAAATATCAATCAGTTCAAAACGAAATTGAGGGCAATCGATCTTTGTTGGATGATCCTGATCC
>DATKYC010000405.1:0-3323 GCA_035528695.1 Acidobacteriota bacterium
GTTCCGCCTACCTGGCCCGGCCCCTATCTCTGCTGTGAGGATATCACGAATCGTGACATCCACATAATGGCAAATGCTGGAAGATATCAAAAACCTAATGAGAAGGGGGACGTTCGTTCCGAAATTGCTTTGCCTTTTCAGGGGCACCTGATGAAGGGAAGGTTTTAAAAAGAATGATTTGCGGGGATATGCGTGAAGGCAATCAAGATTGGAGTTAATCGTGTGATAGAGTAGAATACTTGTTACCCTGTCTGGGAAAGAGGGGTTACGCATATGAAAAAGCGTAACCCCTCTTGTTTTATCCCTTGATCAGTCTCGGAATCATCATGTGGTTATGAGGGCATATGGAAATGGGATTTTGATACACACAGCCCACGAAGGCCTGGATATACTTTCTCATATCCGCATAAGAAACAATCTCGTCCACAAAGCCCCTCTTGGCACAGTAAGTAGGGCGGGAATTGTCATAGTACTGTTGAGCGAGTTCATTCATCTTCTCTATGGTTGGCTGAAGTGGCCGTCCGCCATCTTTTTCTTTGACCAATCTCCTTGAAAATGAGGCAGCCGCGGCGGTCTCACCATGCATCACGTAGATCTCGGTTGTGGGGGTTCCCAGCGTGAAGGCGTTGTGATTGTTGGCAGTGGGCCCGCCCATGATGTAGTGGGCCGCTGCAGTCCCTTTTCTGAGCACAATGCATATCTGGGGAACATCGGTCTGTTCAATGGAGTATATGAGGGACTGCCCGAGACCAAGCAGTTCCGCCTTCTCTGCAATATCTCCCACGTCAATCCCCGAGGTGTCTTGAAACCAGACAATGGGGACCCTGTCCCGGCCGCAGTGGGTGACAAATTCATTCATCTTGATTAACCCCTGGCGGTATAGCTTGCCACCAATACCGGGATAGGGGGCATATTCAGGATAGCCTTTTCCAAGATATCCGTGGCGATTGCCGATAAACCCCACGAGAAGCCCATCGATCTTGGCAAGCCCCGTGTATACCTCCGGGCCATAACCAGGCCTGAATTCCATGTGTTCACTGTTGTCGAAGATCCGGGCGAGTATCTCATCAAAGTTGTAGCTTCTTTTCTGGTTGAAGGCGATGATGTAATCAATGTCCTCACCTGGAAACCTGGGCTCTTTAGGTTCTGCAACACGGAAAAAATTGGGGTCATAGGCCGGCACCATGGCCATGTACTTTTTTAGGGCATCAAGGACACCTTCTTCCGTATCATAGACTTCCTTAAAAAAACCTGTTTCGTCATAGTGGATTGGCACGCTGCCTGGTGGAATCTGCTTGAAATGACGCGTGGCCTCAATAAGCTGCTCTGCGCCCTCTTCATCAAAAAATCCCTTTGGGCTCATGCCGCCCACGATGCCACCACCGCCCACTGCCATGTTGGCATCCTTGTGGGCCAAAAGTATGGTAGGGCTGATTGCCTGATAACCGCCGCCGGCTGGATTTGTCCCGTAAATGCCTGCCAAGATCGGGACGCCCAGCTTTTCCAGCTCAGCGTGACGGAAGAAGGTAGTGCCGTTTCCCCTTCGGTTTGCATAGACTTCCTGTTGTTCCGGAAGTTTTACGCCACTGCAATTTACGATCCATACCAGAGGAACATGGAGTCTCTTGGCCACGTCGGTTACCCTGAGCTGGTTATCTGCCTGCCCCGCGATCCAGGCTCCGGCCATGACCTTATTGTCGAATCCGATGACCACCGCCCACTTGCCGTTAATCTTGGCGAGCCCATCGATAACCCCTGTTGTTCCCTCCTCATTGAACTGAGGATCGTAAATGGTATGTAACGGGCTCCAGGTCCCCGGGTCAATCAGGTATTCGATCCTCTCCCAGACGGTCATCTGTCCTCTCTTTTTCATCAATTCCGCCGGTAGCCCGGCATTTTTGACCGCTTCAACGGCTTCGTCGACCTGTTTTTCGACCTCCCTGATTTGTGCTACGTTCTCCTTTGCGGCCTCTTTTTGACTATCAGAAAGAGGTTTTCCGAAAGGGGTCATTTTTTCAAAATACGGTCGCATTTTTACCTCCCTGTGAAATATTCGATTAGGCTAAGGGTTCAATCTCTTGCAAATCTAAACGAGCCCCTCCTTCCCGGGCCTGAAATATCAGGAAATGGGGGGCAGGAGGATTACGCATGTGATTGCGTGTATCCCGGGTAACAAAAGGGCCTCAGGATGTGCTATTTGCCGGCCTTTTTGACACCGAGCTGGTCCAGTGCGATAATCCACTTACAGATATTGGTTGAGCCCTCTACCATCTGATAGGTTGGGGCATCACGGTAATACCTGGCAACTGGGTATTCGGTTGAATACCCATAGGCTCCAAGTATTTTCATAGCCACCTGGGACGCCTTGACCGCGATCTCTCCTGCCAAGTATTTGGCGTGAGCCACTTCCAAGGTGTTTCCGAGCTGGCCCTGGTCCTTTTGCCATGCGGCCTTGTATACTATTAAACGGGCCGCCTCAAGCTCAGCAGAGATTTGTCCGACCATATCCTGGTTCATCTGGAATTGGCCGATCGGTTTTCCGAACTGCTCCCTTTCGTTGCAGTAAGATATCACAGCATCAAGGCATGCCTGAGCTAGTCCAATACCCCCGGCCGCGGCAGAGAGGCGACTCTGGTTTAAAGAGCCGAACACAATCTTGGCCCCATCACCAGGTTTCCCCAGAATATTCTCTTTGGGGACCTTGGTATCCTCTAGGATTACCTCTCCTGTGGGAGAAGAGCGGGAACCCATCTTATCGAGATCGGTAGTGGTAACTCCGTTGAAATTTTTGGGTTCAATCACGAATGCTGAAAGCCCTTTTCCTCTTGCTTCTCTGTCTGTATAGGCATAATAAATCAATGCGTCGGCAACAGTGGCATTGGATATCCAGGTCTTGTATCCATTAAGAAGCCAGTAATCCCCCTTATCCTCTGCCGTTGACTTCAGAGCCATGACATCAGAGCCTGCATTTGGCTCAGTTATGGCGAAACCACCCAAAAATTCAGCGTTAACCAGTTTGGGAATATACTTTTTCTTGGCTTCCTCTGTCCCGTACGTGTAAATGGTATAGGCGCATCCCAAGGTCTGCATGTTTATCTGCACCCGGAGGGAACTGGATGCGCGTGCAATCTCTTCTGTGAGGATTATGGCTGCCAGCCACCCCATTTCATTTCCCCCATACTCCTCGGGAATAACTGTACCGAAAAAACCGAGCTCAGCCATGGGCTTCATTACTTCTTCATAAGGAAAATAATGATTCTGATCCCATTCATCGGCAAAGGGTGCAATCTTTTCCGCCGCAAAGTCGCGGGCCATATCACGCA
>DATKYC010000406.1:0-2163 GCA_035528695.1 Acidobacteriota bacterium
GAAATCCTTGATGCCTTCGGCCACCGCCAGCCTCTTGAGGGCGTTTATGGTCTCCGTGAGGGGGAGTCCCCTCGGGCAGCGTAACGTACAATAGTAGCACGCGGAGCAGAGGTAGAAGGTCTTGATTGACAATACTTTGTCGAACTCCCCCAGTTGGGCAAGCCGCCACATTTGTCGAGGCGTAATGTCCATGGCAAAGGAGTTGGCACAAGAACCGGTGCAGGTACCGCATTGCATGCAGGCCTGAATCTTGGACTGGATATCCTCCCTGAGTTCAGATGAATAGGAATCAGGGAACTGGCTTTTCACATCAAGACTATGTTCCATCATTATGGATTCATCCCCTTTCAGCATATCTCCTCCAGAGCGGCATCAATGACTTCGAACATCTGCTGGTCCCTGTAGCCTCGAAGTACGGATGCGCTATTTGGGCAGACCATGGCACAGGATCCGCAGCCCTGGCACATAAGTTCGTCTACGACAATTCTGTCTTCTTCTTCGTCTCTCCGCCTGGCGCCGTAGGGACAGGCCGTGATACACTGCTCACATAGGGAACAGAGACTGTGACGTACCTCGGCCACCACGGTCCCTGCAGCCAATCGATCAGCATTGAGAATCCTCAAGGCACGTTGTGCCGTTGCCTCACCCGTGGCGATCGATTCGGTCGCGGAACGGGGTGAATGGGCAATGCCACAGACAAAGATCCCTTCCTTGATAAAATCCACCGGGCGCCATTTGGAATCGGCCTCCTGGAAAAACCCGTCGACATTGATCCCTACGCCGAACAGGTCGGCCAGGTCTTTGTTGTCGTTGGGGACAATGCCCGTAGCGAGTACGAGCAGGTCTGGTTCCATGCGGATCTCCAGTCCAAGAATGGGTTCAATGGCTGAAATCTGCGGCAGCCCGTTGTCAACCTTTACCTGAGGCTTTTTGTCCACCTCGTAGGGAATAAACATGACGCCCGCCTTCCGGGCTTTCGTGTAATAGCTTTCCAGAAAACCATAGGACATGATATCCCTGTAAAAAATAGTGATATCGGTCTCCGGGTTCTGTTCTTTGAGGTAGAGCGCATTTTTCAGAGCTGAGGCGCAGCAGACCCGGCTGCAATAGTTGCGCGGCTCCTCCCGGGAATCCACGCATTGGATCATGGCGACGGTTTTGAGTTGACCGGGATCCACAGTCTTTTCAGCGATCATCTTTTCAAGTTCTTGCTGGGTCACAATAGCCTCACTTTTCCCATAGGCATAGCTCTCTGTCTTCGCCTCCAGGCCCCCTGTGGCAATTACCGTCACCCCGTGTTCCATGGCTTCGTTCAAGCCGTCCTCCTTCTCAATCGTAGAATAAAAACGTCCGACGCTTCCCATGGAGTGAAGCACCCTGGCCTTCTTAAAAACACGAATGTTGGGGTGTTTCTCTACCCTGGAGATGGTGCTCGCCAGGAGTTCCTGTGGAGAATTTCCTTCAATGGTCCGATGGAGTAACCGCAGATTACCGCCCAATGCTTCTGCCCTCTCTACCAGACTCACCTCAAAGCCATGGTCCGCAATGCCGAGGGCGGCAGTCATTCCGGCAACACCGCCGCCCACCACCAGCGCTTTTTGGAAGACCCGAGTCGTCGGTATCGGCACAGGATCCATGCCCTTCAGCTTGCTGAGGGCCATGGAGATCGCAACCCTTATGTCCTGGCTGACGCGTTGCTTATCCGCATCACGGCCCGGAAAGGCGGGGGTGCGGATGTCCACCACGTCTATGAGCGCCGGATTGAGCCCGACCGTCTTTCCAAGTTCCTTGAGTTTTCGGGCATAGACATAGGGCATGCAGGCAGCGATCAGGATACGATTAGCATGGCTGTTTTTTACCGCTTTCGTCAGTTCTTCCCAGCCCTCCTGGGTGCAGATGCTCTCGATGGTGTGGATCTGACTTACCGATCCCTGACATTTTGGCCAACCTGCGAGAGCATCTAAATCAGCTGATTTCGCCAATGCGCCGTCGCAGGTGCACACGGCCACAAATACCCTGGGCAGTTCTCTGGAAACATCTCGGAATGGCTTTTCGGGCCCCGCTTCCACCCCTAAACTACCCCCTTTGGAATGGATTAGCCGCGATGCCCCAAACGAGGCGGAATTCGCCTGGATGACCGATTCCGATATGTCCCGAAGTCCT
>DATKYC010000407.1:0-4529 GCA_035528695.1 Acidobacteriota bacterium
AGCAGAGATTATTCTTCCTGAGAGTATCAGGTCCACGGCGGCCTTGCGTCCAATGATCCGGGGCATGATGTAGGCAGCAATGGGTGGAAATACTCCCACCTGGATTTCGGGTTGCCCAAATTTCGCATCATCGGAAGACACCACGATATCGCAGAAGACAGCCAGTTCACAGCCCCCGCCGAGGCAGGAACCATAAACCGAAGCTGCGGTGGGTATGCCCAATTTATCCATGAGACGAAACATTCGGTGGAAAACCCCAATCATTTTTGGGGCCAGACCCCCCATATGCTCTCCCACATCAACCCCGGCGGAAAAGCACTTGCCTTTGGCATTGAAAAGCACCACCTTCAGGTCCTTCTTGCCTTGCCATGTTGTCAACACCTCGTTAATCTCTTCCATCATGGCGATGTTCAAGACATTAACAGGCGGCCTGTTGAGGGTGATGGTTCCCAGGCCATCCTTGAATTCGACTTCAATATGCTGGTAACTCATTGTAATCGCACTCCTTTCCTAAGGTTTAACTTGGTTTTGCTTTGCAGAAAAAAACGAGTGGTCTGGAAGAAATATGGCAGGTGGGCCCGCCATGGGAGCCCAGCCTGCCATAAAGATGAAAAAACGTGATCGCAGGTAACTATTTCTGCGGCTGCCCAAGCACTTCCGCAAACATGTCCATATCCCACGTCTTACATTCGGCGATGTCTTGGCGGAATTTTACGAAGTCAATGACATCTTTGCCGGTGATTTTCTTGGTGTTGAACGCACCGAACCCTAGGAAGGCCTCACCGCTCATATTGGCCGCCAGCCAGTGCCTGTTGGAATTCTTCATCATATCCCATGTCAGCTTCTTTTTCTGGCGTATCCCGTCAATAGACTTGATCAGGCATCCGGGGAAGAGGTTTGTAAATGTCCATATGATCCTATCAACCTCTTTGTCCAGGAGCTCGAAGTCCGCATTCGGCTGATGCTCCTTTAGAAAGGCGCGTGCCTCTTTAGCCTCTTCCCCTGTCTTGAACTCACCATACACGATCTCTCCATCTTCGACGTATTTGTCGGTGATGATCTGAGGATTTCGCACCCATTTCCCATCTACCTTCAGGACGGGGATCACTTTACTGATAAGAGCCTTTGCCTTCATTTTATAGGCGGACCACATCTCGCAGGAGACGCAGTTCCACATGGCATCCTCAATGCCCAGAAACCATGGCAGAAAGTCAGACGAACCGCCATCAGGGGCTGAACCGTGCCTGGGGCCGGCCTGGCCAAATATCGCCAGGTCTGATGCGATGGCGAGGTCACAGGCCATGCCGATTTCCTGGCCTCCTGCGACACGCATGCCGTTCACGCGGCAGATAACCGGTTTCTTGCAGGCGAGGATTGAATCCACCATGTGATTGAAGAGTTCCATGTACTGGCCGTATTCATCGCATCTTAGACTATAGAACTCGCTGTATTCGGCGGTATTGCCGCCGGTGCAGAAGGCGTACGGTCCGGTCCCCGTGAAGACGACCGCCACGACGCTCCTGTCCAGGGAGGCATTTTCAAAACCTGCAATCACCCCCTTGACCATTTCTGTGGTATAGGAGTTGTACTGTTTGGGGTTGTTCAGGCGAATCCACGCCACATAAAGCCCATCTATCACTTTGCCGTTCGGGTCCTTCAGGGGCCGTTTTTCGTGAACCACGCATGGTGCCTCCGTCCCCCAGTGGACGTCGGTATGTAACAGGTGGTTTTTCTTCTCGTTGTCTCTTGGCATCCATTCTAAAGCCATAATTTCCTCCTCCTTTTTTTTGAAATTTAGACAGTATTATCGGTTGCTTTTTGATAGGCCTGTTGAAACGAGTCCAGAAGGCAGTTGAGCCTTTAAACTCAAATGCAACTAACTACGCACAACGGGCCGCGTATGCCGCCTAAAAATCGGGCGTCAATACAATTCGTTTCATTGGCGGTGTCTTGTGTGCCTCTGCAAAGGTCTCCACTATGCTGCTCATGGGACGGGTTTCCACAAAGGCCTCTATATTAATCTTTCCGCTTAAGACCATATCCAGGACGATGGGATAGTATTCCGGGAGGCAACCCCAGGTACCTATGATATCAGCATCAAAGGCCATCAGGCGACCAATGGCATACTCTATCTTGGCAAGCCCAAATCCGACCACGACTAATTTTCCAGTGAAGCCGAGCAAGGTCAGGGCAATGTCCTGGCCGGCCTTGGTACCTGTTACCTCGAAGATCTTCCAGCCGGTGTTAGGGAGACCATTTCCCTTGCAAATGCCCCTGAAATCACCGGAGACAGCCCTTGCATCCTTGTCCGTGGAGTTGATGACAAAATCTGCTCCGTACTGAAGAGCTCTCTCAAGCTTTTCCGGATTGCGGGCTATCCCTATAACAGTCTTGGCGCCCAGGGCCTTGGCCATCTGTCCCACATACTGCCCCACGCCGCCTGTAATCCCTACGACCACCACGTTATCTCCGGGCTGTAGGTCGGCTCTTTTGGCTGCCTGGTATGGGGTGGTTGCAGCGTCAGCCACAACTGCCAGGTGAGAGAGCGGTATATCTCCGCGCATTTTGACTTCACACAAATCAATGCTCGGGACCGGTATATGGCTCGAAAAGCCGCCATAAACACCAGTGCTGTTACCAGGCATTAGCTGGGCGAGGCACCTGTTTCCCCTCCCTGTCTTACAGAGAATACATTTGCGGCAGGGCATCACCGCAGGTATGATAACCTCTTTCCCAACCCATGGCTGATCCCCGGCCACGACGGTTCCTGAAATCTCGTGACCCAAGGTCAGAGGGGGTTTTGACACAGTGGGGACCCCATCGTAGAAGTACCCCAGGTCCGTATGGCACACCCCGCAACCTGCAATCTCAACCAGGACCTCGCCGGGGGACAAATCGGGGACTGGAATCTCTGCTTTTTCAATTTTTCCCGGTACCACTTCGCCTGTTTCTTTGTCTCGTGTGGTGGGTTGCACCATTTGCCACGTCAGGATTTTGTCCGGTACTGCTGCCATTTTATCCCTCCTTCACGCTATAAAGTTTGACTTATTGGTCACATAGTTTCTTCGTTTCTAAATCATCCCATAGCCACCATCTACGCACAGTAGTTGCCCGGTGATGTAATTGCTCTCATCCGAGGCCAGGAATACAAACGCCGGAGAGATGTCTTCCGCCTCAGCGAAGCGCTTTAGAAGAATTCGGTTCATGTAAATCTCTCGGAGCTTTTCATCCGCACGTATCGTCTCTGTCATATCCGTGGCCACAATACCCAGAGATATTACATTGGCACAGACATTGTATCGCGCGAGCTCTCTGGCAATGGACTTGGTCATGCTGATTATGCCCCCTTTGGCTGCGCTGTAATTTATCTGGCCAACTGTTCCCACCAACCCGGCCACCGATGTCACATTTATTATCTTTCCACAGTTTTTCTTCTTCATATGATTTGCCGCCGCCTGGGAGCAGAGAAATGCGCCCTTCAGATGTATGTCCACCACTTGATCCCACTGCTCCTCGGTCATCTTGACCATCATGGCGGGACGAGTAAACCCGGCGTTGTTGACCAAGATATCCAGTCCCCCAAATGTCGCAATTGCCGAGCCGATAAGCTTGTCCACATCTAATTTTTGCGCCACATCCGCTTTGACACTGAGAGCCTCACCGCCCATGGACTGAATAGAGCCAACCACCTCCTCGGCGGCCTTTTCATTAGACGTATAGTTGATAACTACCTTGGCCCCTTCCTTTGCAAAACCTAAGGCCACTGCCCTGCCAACGCCACGACTGCTTCCGGTAACAACAGCGATTTTATCTTTGAGTCTCATGAGTTATACCTTTCATCTATATCAGTATTTTAAAGGTTTGACATCAACCAGGTATAATCACATTGTAGTTACAATATAGTTACGGATTGAAATCTAAAGAAAATTGTTTTTCATGTCAAGCAAAATCGAAAAAAGGGGCTTAGCAATAGAGGCTCATTCTAGAGTAAGAGAGAAATCGTCATTCAGAAATATAGTTGATTAAAAGGAGTTTTTTGTTACTATTTGAGGGCAAATGATGAAGGAGGTTAATGATATTGGTACTCTTGCCATGGGCGTATTGGAGGGGATCGCATAATACCGAATATGAATAAATTCATACTAGTAAGTTTGTCCGCCCTTTTTTTATGCGCGGGTTGTTCCAGAGGAAGACCCTATCTTGGCACTGCCACCCATGTTCCTAAGAAAACCATGGTCCTACCTGAAAAAGGGGCGGACCCCACCCTGAGGCCCTATGTGGTGAACGGGGAACGCTACTATCCAATCCCAGATTCAGAAGGATTTGTGCAGTCCGGGAAGGCATCATGGTATGGGAGCGAGTTTCACGGTCGTCGCACCGCTAACGGTGAAGTCTTCGATATGAACAAAAAGAGTGCGGCGCATAAGACACTGCCATTAGGTACCTATGTCAGGGTCCTTAATCTGTCCAACAAGAAGGAACTCGTATTGAGAATTAACGACCGCGGGCCTTTTGTGAAGGGGAGGATA
>DATKYC010000408.1:0-2527 GCA_035528695.1 Acidobacteriota bacterium
TCAAAGCGGCCGATTGGTCCCATATCAGGTGCAAAGTGGTCTCCTTGCTCGGCTACAGTTACCTCTTTACCTTTGCTGGAGAGAAAAGAGGCAATCTCAAGCCCTATCTGATCAGCACCGAGTACTACCACGTGATCCGAAAGTTGGACATCTCCAATGAGAAAATCCGGTGGAATAAAGACGCTGGATGGCTCGAAACCAGGTATTCCTACCCTCTCAAAAGTTGCGCCTGTGGCAAGGACTGCTGCATCCGGACGGATCTCCTCGATGACTTCATGGTCCACTTCATGGTTCAGCACTACCTTGATCCTTGACCTATTGACCTCTCTCAAAAGATAGTCCAAAAGCTCTCTAAATTCTGCTTTACCCGGTATCATGGCCATAAAGGGGAGGTTACCACCCAACTCGCTTTTCTTCTCGTAGAGCAGGACCTCATGACCCCTCTGGGCTGCAACGAGTGCTGCGTGTATTCCCCCTGGACCACCACCCACAACTAGCACACGTCGCTTTTGAGAAGCTGGAGAAATGGTCCAGGCCCTCTCTCTCCCCATGGCGGGATTAACAAGGCATCCTATGGGATCGTTCTTGACACGCTTGATCCCTCCCAAAAGCCTTTCAATACAGGCCTGGCCGCACCCCACACATGGTCTTATCTCCTCTGTTTTCTGTTCCTTGACCTTTTTGGGCAACTCCGGATCAGCCATCAAAGCCCTTCCCATGGCCACCAGATCGGCGCTTCCCTCTGTAAGGATCTTCTCTGCCACAAAGGGCGACTTGATCCTGCCTGCGGCGATGACAGGAACGCTGACCGCCTCCTTGATTGCTCGAGCCAGGGATACAAAACATCCTGGTTCAGACCCCATAAGAGGTATGGTTGGGGGGTAAGAGCCGTATACACCAGCAGATACATGCACTACATCAATCCCTGCCTCAACCAACCATGGGGCTATCGTTACCGCCTCCTCCAGGGTAACACCACCCTTGAGATAATCAGCCCCACTGAGACGGAAAAAAACCGGGAAATCAGGGCCTACGCTTGTTCGAATCTCTGAAACGACCTCCAGTGCGAAAAGTGCCCTTTTTCTAAGATTCCCGCCGTAACTGTCTTTTCTCTGATTGGCATTGGACGCTAAGAACTCATTAACGAGATAGCCATGGGCCCCGTGAACCTCCACGGCATCGAAGCCTGCCTCCTTTGCCCTGCGGGCTCCATCCCCAAAGCTTTTTAGCACAGCCTGTATCTCATCAATACTCATGGATTTTGGGATCTCGGTACACAGGGCAGGTGCGGGAATGGCGGATGGAGCCCATGGCTGGGCTCCTATGAGGGTTGATTTGGTCTGCCTGCCGCCGTGTGCGAGTTGCATAGCGATCATCGCTCCACACTCGTGAACTGTATTAGTGAGCCTTTTGAAGCCGGGGATGTGCTTATCATCGAAAATCCCGCACTCTCCTTTGAATATTAAACCCAAGGGATGAACTGCCGTCGCCTCCACAATGAGAAGACCCGCGCCCCCTCTGGCCCTGGCGGCAAAGTAATCTATAAGCCTGTCAGTAGCAGTTCCGTCCTCGCTGGCATAACCAGTCCCCATAGCGGGCATGACGATACGGTTTTTCAACCTGAGATTTCCTATCTCAATCGGACTGAGGAGCTTTTCGAAACTCATTTTTGCTGTTTACACCTTCCCAAAATAGATTACACTTTCTCCACTATCAGTGCTGTTCCCATACCACCGCCCACACACAAGGTTGCAAGCCCGTATCTAACGTTACGGCGCCTCATTTCGTGGACGAGTGTGGTAACCAGTCTGGCCCCTGTGCACCCGATGGGGTGTCCCAAGGCAATACCCCCACCATTCACATTGATGATCCCCTCAGAGGCGAGGCCCATCTCTTTGAACTCGCGGATGTTTGCGAGCGCCTGGGCAGCAAAGGCCTCATTCAGCTCTATTAAGCCAATGTCTTCAAAGGGTATTCCCGATTTTTTCAGCAACTTCCGAGTAGCCTCTACAGGACCGTGTCCCATATATCTGGGGTCGACCCCGATGGAAGCAAAGTCTCTGATCACCGCGACAGGAGTGAGCCCCTTTTCAATAGCCACCTTCTTCTCCACAAGGAGAAGTGCTGAAGCCCCATCGTTCAGGCCGCAAGAGTTGCCTGGAGTGACCGTGCCCCCAGCCTTAAATACGGCTTTCAAGCGCGAGAGCTTTTCAACGGACACATCTGAGCGGGGGTGTTCATCATTTTCGAACATAAAGGCACTGCCTTTTGAGGGCTTGACTTCTATCGGGATGATTTCCTGTCGGAACATGCCGTCATTTATGGCTTTGATGGCCTTCTGATGGCTCTTTATTGCATAGAGATCTTGTGCCTCCCGGTCTATTTGATATTTCTCGGCCAGGTTTTCTGCTGTAAGCCCCATATTACAGTAGCCGAAAAGTGATTCCGGGCCGCTTACCGTCTCTGCTGCATCTGTAAACCAGTCATAGAGCTTTCCATGGCCGAGGCGATAGCCCCACCTCGCATT
>DATKYC010000409.1:0-5327 GCA_035528695.1 Acidobacteriota bacterium
GCTCCCGTTCCAGCCCTTGGGGACCGAATCGCCCCAATAAATCTTTTGGGCTGCGCCGGCGGTGAGCAGTCCGCAAACAAGAAACACGAGCGCGAAAACTTTGTTTTTTTTCATGGCGTGTTCTCCTGAATGCCTTAAGACCTTATTTTATGAGTACGACACACATGGCTTTTGGGGACGGGCGAGCTGATTAATTCATACCTTTAACGAGTGATCTTCCACATCATATGGTCAAATCCACGGAAATCGTTGGAGCGACCTTGGTTTTTTACGCGGTACGACTCTCCTGCCCACCAAGCTCGGGATCGATCGAGCCCATCGCGGAATGATAGTATTCCCCGCCGCGTATCGATATCAAGAAAGTGAAACAAATTCTTTGAATAATTATGTTCTCACGAAGTCATTTGGAAGCAAAAAAGAGAGGGGATATCCCCTCGCGGGATATCCCCTCTCTGCTAATCATCCTGTGACCTTGACCTTAAAACATGAATCGGGCGGAGAGCTTGAAGATTCTGGTGCCATTAACACTGGTGATTCTTGCATACGAGCCGGTCGGCGTAAAGGTGCCGACATTTGTATTAGCGTCCACGGGCCTCCACGTTCCCGCTGGATCTTGGTTAACGTTCACGATGGTGGTGCCAAGAATATTGAAGATATCCAGAAACACACCGAGCGATCCAATTTTGCCCAAACCGACTCGCTTCTCGAACCTGCAATCGAGTTGACTTTGGTCAATTAATCGACTCGAGCCAGCCGGTTCAACGTTAATGGTATAAGTGTACAAACGATTGACGTTATTGGCGGCCGACCAGGCAGCCGGGGGATAGATCCGGACCGTTCTGGTGAACGGCGACCCTGAAGCATAGCGATAGGAAAATGAGGCGAGAATTTTCAAGGGAAGGGAAAAAGTTCCATATAGCTTAATAAAAACGGGCCTGTCGTTCGTCGTTCTTCCCAGCTTATTGACCAAATTATTGGGATTTTGAAAATCCCTAGAGTAAATGGGGCCCAGGGCTGACTGATTCGTATTTCCCTCCGTTTTGGAAAGCGTCACGGACCCGCCCAACTGCCATCCGTTTGACATTCGTTTATCGAATGAGAATTCGAAACCTTTATAATTGAGCTTGGCATAAGAAAGATTGTCCGTTTTCGTGGTCAGCTGACCGGGAGCGTTATTGCTCATAAAGTACATCGTGACCTGTTTTTCGGAGAAATCCCCATACGCGGGGACAATCGTGGTGAAGGGAACCCACCAGTCCGGTGCCTGATCGTAGGTACCCCACCATCTCTGGGAAGAAAGATCATACTGAGCCGCCCCGAAGAGGTTCTTGGCATTTTTATAGACGTACGTCAGACCGACAGACACGTTTGCCGCAAGCTCATGTTTGATCCCCGCCATGACTTCATTGAAATAAGGCGAAACGAGGTCGGGGGACATCAATTCCTTGTACGTCAGCATTTCCTTCGGAGAGGTTCCGAAGGGCTGATAAAGGTCGATGGGCGGAGAATCCAGTTTGCCGTTATTGTTGAGATCCCACCAATTAAAATCAAAATAATGATCCTCGAATGGATGCAAGGAAATGAAATCCGTCGACGCCAAACCATGGGATAACTTGGAATAGCTCGCCTTCAAGGCGGTCTTCCCGTTTCCGAAGAGATCATAGGTGATTCCAAGCCTTGGAGATATAGTCTTCCAGTCGAGGATGTCCTCCCACTTCGGGAACTCCTTGGTGTCAAACGGATTGAAGTCAACTGCCGGATCATTCTTGTAATAGTAATCGCCGATATCCACGATAGTTTTTGGATTCGCGGCAAATGTGAGGGCCGGAGCCCAGGCATTGTAGTAATCAAACCTTAAACCCGCGTTGATGGTGAGCCTTCTTTTGATGGTCCAAGAATCCTGGACATAAGCGCCAAATTTGATCAGGTCGGCTACGGGGCCGCCATGAACTCCTTCCTGGCCTCCATCCCTCTCGAAGGGCTGTGGTATCAGGGTTATCCAGCCATCGCCATAGACAGGATCGGTTTGGCCAAACTGAGCTCGGTAATAATAGGGGCTTTCGTTGTAATAATGCCAAGGGTATGACGAGTTTCCCCAATAGGAATAGATCTCCTTCGTGAATTCCAGTTCCAGCCCCGCCTTGAATTCATGGTCCCCGCCCAAAAAATCATCTTCAAAGTGTGACAGATCGGCTGAACCCCTGTAGGCATCCCTGTCGCCATACTGAGCCATTTGCGCGGTCCCAAAGCGATAGCCAAGATATTCATCACGGATCGCCCAGATATCGAGAGATTCCGTGCCGGGCTGCTTGGCGCGGGTATTATGATTCTGGTAAAATCCGCCCCGGACATGCAAAAAAGTATTGGGATCTAAAACCCATTGCATGACGGCCGTCCCGACATAATTCCTCCAGAGCTCCCCCGTCGTCGCTTCAATCGGCGTCGTCCCGCCTCCGCTCCAAGGGCTCCAACTGTCGGTAGAGTGAAACATGGCTTGGAATCTGAGCGACCGAGAAACCTGTCCCGTGAGCTTGAAAAAACCCTTCCATAGCCTCTGTGTTGTGTTAAAATCCTCATAGGTTTTCCCCATCCAGGTGATGGGCCTGAACCCCGCATGATTCTCGTTCTTCAGCCAGTTGAAACTGCCGAAGAACCATAATTTATCCTTGAAAATCGGCCCTCCAAAATTCGCGGTCATATCAACATCATAGATGGGTGCCACCGGCTTCCCGAGACCCATGGCCTTAAGTTGAGTGTCGGGGAACACGACATTTAACAGATGCTCATTCGTATAACTAACCAACCCTTCGCCGGAGAATCTATTTCCGCCCGATTTCGTGACCACGTTGATAAAAACGCCGGATGTCGTTCCGATCTCCGCAGGCAGACCCCCGGTGATCATTTCAATTTCATCCATGATGTCGAAGGAGATATTGGTGCCCGGCGTGTTATAAGAAGTGTCGTTCATGCCGACTCCGTCCACCTTGAATAAATTCTGGCCACCGGCTGCACCATGGGCGACCATGGGCGCCGCACTACGGAACGCGGAAGGGTTTATTTGGTAAGCGGTGCTTGTCGTAAGCACAGGCGTAACGACGCCGGGAGAAAGCATGGCCAGGTTCCAAACGGTTCTGTTGACGGGCAGATTCTGGATGGCGTCCGTGGTGATTGTTTGAGTCAGCTTGGAATTGGAAACGTCGACAACCGGAGACGGCGCAGTAACAATCACCTCCTCGGCAAGGGGGGAAGTCTCCATGCTGATATTTACTTCGACGTTCATCCCCAGATGGACGATGATCCCTTCCATCTTCATGGTCTTGAACCCTTGTAATTTAGCTGTGATCTCATAGGTGCCAGGTGGAAGAGCCGGCATTCTGAATTCTCCGGTCGCGGTGCTCACGACGCTGGCCGTTCCCTGCAGAGCAGGGCTTGTGGCCGTGATGGCCACACCGGGAAGAGGACCTCCTTCCTTTTCAACGACAATCCCTCTTAAAGAGCCCGTCTCCCTCTGCGCATAAAGGACGGAACTCAGAAAAAAACAAAGGACCAAAGCAAAAAGAGTTTTACAGAGCTTCATTTTTCCTCCCTCGCTAAACCATTCTTCCCTATTAAAACTAACTATTTTGGAAATGTCAAGTTTTTTTTACTCTGGAGTTCCCCCAAAATTTTAGGGACTGAAGAGCCATTTTTGTGCAGGTTCGGGTTGGTATATAAATTTGGGCCCTGGAAGCCCCATTTTCGGGCGAAGAGATGTTTCTTAATGCCATCGTCAGGGCATAGAAGCGAAACTCTGGGATTCCGAACACCCGCTTGGCTGCTTTCAACAGGTGTCTCATCAAGACGCGCAGTTTCGTCTTCAAACCCAGATAGGCCATCGTGAAGTTGGTCACCGCCGTCACCAGCGCCATCATGTTCTGAAGCCGAACATAAGTCAGCAGCCGGATATCTTCCAGCCGGTAACTCTGCTTGATGAACCGGATGGTCTCCTCGATCCGCCAGCGCACCAGATAGTTCTCCACCATCCGCCAGAGGTCTCTTCGGCTTCCCGTGATTTTCAGATTCGTCAGTAACATCAAAGGCTTTTCTCCAAAATCCTTCACCACCACCAGATAGAGGTCCTCAGGACGGCCGGGAAGACGCACCTTCCGGAAGCCGAACTCTAAAAGAAAAACCTTCTCTTTGGTCCCTTCCTCTCTGATGATGCTCTCCCTTTAAAGCAGCGGGCAAGTGGAGGCGAGATCCAGCACAGGTCGGGCCATGCCTCGGTGGATAAGATGTCTATCCCCCCGCAGGCGGATGAGGAAGTGAAGCTCCCTCTCCAACAAAGGTCGGAGGATTTCCCCCCTGTCGCCGCCCCGGTCCAGCACCCAGATGCCTCGCTTCTCCGTATGGCGGGAAACGGTGTCGACGATCTCCAGCATCACCCGGTTCTCACCCCGCCATTCCGGACTCACATCCGAATAGAGCTTGCTGCAAACAGGCAGGAGCGTCGTCCCCTCGCGTTCTGTCCCGACCACCTGACAGGTCCAGTACCCCGACGCCAGTTGCTTTTCACTCCCATCCCGAACCATCCCCAGATATTCCATCTTCTTCGCATACTTCTTGCTGATATCAGAGATGTCCAGCACCAAAAGTGTTCTCTCTTTGATCTGGGGGGCCGCCAGCTGACAAAGAGAGTCGGTCAGATGGTCCCAGGGCTCCTCCCGCTCCAACTGCCGGCAGAGACGGTACTCCGTCTTGCGCAACGAGATCTTCTCCTCCAGCGCTCGTCCGATCTCGGTCAACCGGACCGATTGCCGCGCCTGGATCCCATAGATCATCTCCAGGATAAACCGCCGGGCCGTTTTGGGCAGACCCGAAGAAAGTACCCCCGAAAATTTGACGATTTGCTCTCGTAATTTGTGAGCTGTTTTGGCATAATGCATGCGGGGTCTCCTCCATATAACACACACTACGGAAGCCCTCGGGCTTGCCGTCTTGGGAGACCCCATTCTATTCTAAAAACCCAAAAAGTACCCCCATTTTTTGTTTCCAGATAAGGAACGAGACTAACTCCCTGATAGAAAAATAGTTAGCCCAGTTTGGGCTTAATTATTGGGGGAACTCCTGGCAATGGTAACGCTGAGAACTCTTTTGCGCCCTTTATTTTCAATGAAGAGGTTGCATCCTCTTCTGCACCAGCCGCCCATCTAGATCAAGGCAGGACGTACCCCTGGCACTTCGAAGTGCTCCAAAAAATTATCGGTACCATATTGACCTGCCCCCGATCAATGTACCAGCCCTAGAATTAACTTATCAACCTCAAAAGCCTCTGGAGCCGGCGGTCT
>DATKYC010000410.1:0-2917 GCA_035528695.1 Acidobacteriota bacterium
GTTATCTTCCGTTCCACCGAACAATGGTTCATCTCAATGGATAAAACCAATCTGAGGCAAAAGGCACTCGATGCCATAAAGAAGGTCTCATGGATCCCCTCTTGGGGCGAGCAGCGGATCTACAACATGATTGCCAACCGTCCCGACTGGTGTATCTCGCGCCAGAGAGCGTGGGGGGTGCCCATCACCGTATTCCTTTGCAATGAATGCAACGAATTGATCATCTCGCAGGAAATCGTTGATCATGTGAGCAACATGGTTGAAGAATTTGGGGCAGATGCCTGGTTCAATGAAACACAAGAAAATCTGGTCCCTCCAGGCACCCGTTGCCCCAAATGTGGGGCGGACCGATTCAGAAAAGAGACCGACATCCTTGATGTCTGGTTTGACTCCGGCGTAAGTTATGCGGCAGTAATGGAAAAGAGAGAGTATCTTGACAGCCCCTCAGATCTTTACCTCGAAGGCAGCGATCAACACAGGGGTTGGTTCCACAGTTCTCTTCTCTGTTCGGCAGGGACCCGGGGTGAAGCGCCATTCAAGGGCGTCTTAACCCATGGCTTCGTGGTTGATGGAGAAGGCAAGGCCATGCACAAATCAGCCGGGAATGTCATTGCACCGGAAGAACTCATTGAGAATTACGGTGCCGAGATACTCAGGCTTTGGGTAGCAGGAGAAGATTATCGTGACAATATCCGGCTCTCTAAAGAGATACTCCAGCGCCTGACAGAGGCGTATCGACGCATTCGTAACACATCCCGGTATATCCTGGGTAATTTGAACGACTTCAATTCCGAAACTGATAAAGTCCCTTACCAGCAAATGGAGGAACTCGACCGCTGGGCGCTTAATAGGCTTAAGGAACTGAACGAAAGGATCCTGAGATCATACGAAAATTTCGATTTTCACCTGGTGTATCACAATCTCCACAACTTTTGTGTTTTAGATCTCTCATCCTTTTACCTTGATATTATAAAGGACCGCCTGTATACGTCACCCAAAGGGTCTGTTGCGAGGCGTTCAGCGCAGACTGCAATGAATGAGATACTGGAGGTCCTTGTGAGACTGATGGCCCCTATTCTCTCATTTACTGCTGATGAAATCTGGTGGTACTTGAAGGGTAAGGAGCACGCCCCAAGTGTGCACGCTGACCTCTTTATCCCTGTAAATGAAGCATATGAGGATCCCGATCTGACCAGCCGCTGGGAACACATTATAACGGTGCGCAAAGAGGTCACAAAAGCGCTTGAACTGGCGCGGAAGGAAAAGAGAATCGGTCACTCCCTTGACGCATCCGTAATCCTTGGACTTTCCCGTCCACTCAAAGAAAATTTGGTTGCATATCAGGATCAGCTTAGATCAATCTTTATTGTGTCTTCCGTTGACATAGTTGATATCGACCAGCTTAAGGATCTCCATCCAAGCGAAATTGTTGAGGGTCTAAAAGTAAAAGTATCTCCATCATCAGACCAGAAATGCGAGCGTTGCTGGGTTCATGATCCTACAGTCGGACATGACCTCAACCACCCTGCTATTTGTGAGAGGTGCGCCCAGGCCCTCGCTCAAATGGAGTAAGATCCGGGTTGAAAACACATCACCACTTGATGGCCTGGCCTGCACTGATAGTTGTCCTCCTGGATCAGATATCAAAATTGGCCATCGTATACACTCTTCGACTGCATGAATCAGTGCCAGTTATTCCTGGTTTTTTCGACCTGGTCCACGTACGAAACCGCGGGATGGCCTTTGGCTTCATGAACCATTCGGGCTCAGAGATCGGATTTTACTTTCTTATACCGGCGACTCTTGCAGCGATTATCCTTTTGTTGATATGGCTGCTCAGGCTCAAGAAAGCCCAGGCCCCTATTGCTTTGGGCCTTTCCCTTATTCTAGGAGGAGCGGTGGGGAATCTTATTGATAGAATCAGATTTAGTGAGGTAATCGATTTTCTTGATTTCTATCTAGGATCTTATCACTGGCCTGCATTCAATGTGGCAGACTCCGCCATCACGGTAGGAACATTCTGCGTGGCCTTTTTCCTTGTCTTTCGACAGCAAAGCACATCAATTCTTAAATCGTAAAGTCGTATTCCATGTACCCTGATCTCTTTTCCATAGGGCCCTTCACCATCCACACTTATGGCGTTTTTGTGGCCATCGGCCTTTTCGTCGGCCTGATAATCACGGTGAAGATCGGAAGGGCTGAAGGGATTGCCTCCCAACAAATCATGGATATGGGTTTCATGATGATCCTCTCTGCTGTCATCGCTTCAAGGCTATTATATGTACTCATGAACCTCTCCTATTACAGCAGTAGGCCGCTAGATATATTCAAGATATGGCAGGGAGGGCTGGTATTCTCAGGTGGTATTATCGGCGTACTCTTGATTATGGTCTGGTACTGGAGACGACACAACCTCTCACTGTGGAAGACCGGCGATCTGTGGGCCCCTGCTGCCGCCATAGGCCAGGGCATTGGCCGGATCGGGTGTTTTATGGCCGGATGTTGTTACGGCACACCAACCGATTTGAAATGGGGAGTAGTCTTCACCCAGCCCAACTCCCTAGCGCCGCTCAATGTCTCCTTGCACCCCACACAGATCTACTCGTCCTTAACCGGGTTCACTATATTTCTTATCCTCATGATCTTACATCGGAAGAAAAAATTTGAGGGGCAAGTCTTTCTGTGGTTCCTGATTCTTCACAGCGTTGCCCGCCTGATCCTTGAGCACTTCCGCGGTGATGACCGGGGGACGATTTTTGCAACCAACCTCAGTGTCACAGAGTTGGTCACCACCTTAATACTGATTGCCTCAGTAGTCACCCTCACTGTCTTGAAATCGAAAGGTAAGAAAGCTACAAACGGGGATATTTGAGTCAGGCGGCTAGGACTTCCGAAAGTCCAAGGCCAGGTTCACCAC
>DATKYC010000411.1:0-2522 GCA_035528695.1 Acidobacteriota bacterium
GCGCCCATCTAGAACTCCCTTTAATCCATTTGCCATCGAGGGAGAGACATTTTGCGTATTGGAGAAGACATACACATGGAACACCTCTACACTCGTTTGGCCGAACACCTGGAGCACCTGATCATGGGCTATCCTTACGACGAGGCTCTTATCAACCTTCTCAAGGAGATGTTTAGCCCGGTAGAGGCTCAGGTTGCGCTGGCAATTCCTAATAACCTGGCCCCACTCGAAGTGGTTGAGAGGGAAATCATTGCCGCTCGCTCCGACCTTTCTGAGAAAACTGTTGCTGAGGCACTGGAGTCTCTGGCCAGTCGAAATATGCTTTTTACTGCCACGACCAAGTCCGGGGAGCAGGGGTATGCGCTCCTTCAAGTAGGATACGGAATGCCACAGACCTTTTTCTGGGAAGGCAAGAAAGACGAACGTGCGCGTCGCATGGCCGAGCTTGTGGTCAGATATTTCAGTGTTCCCATCACTCAAAAGGTGTACGGTGGCGTATCTACCAAGACGTATAAGTACAGTCCGGCTAATTTAGTCGTGCCTGTGCCAATGCAGGGTGTCCTGCCCCACGAGCAGATAGGACCCATTGTCGAAGCTGCGACCACCATAGCATTGGCTCACTGCCCCTGCCGCATGTCTGCAAAGATCCTTGGACGCACAGATTGCCAGCACAGCCTTGAGGTCTGCATGAAGTATGATGAACTGGCCGAATTTATAATCACAAAGGGGCTTGCGCGGGAGATTTCAAAGGACGAGGCCTTACACATACTGGAGAATTGCGAAAAAGAGGGATTGGTACACATGGTGGACAACACGCAGGGTCAGGTCAAGCATACCTGTAACTGTTGCGGAGACTATTGCTGGAATGTGGGCATCATAAGGCGGCGGAAGATCCCGCGTGATTCCCTGATGGCCGTGTATTTCACGCGTGAGACGGATATTGATGCATGCATAGGCTGTGGGGCTTGCGCGGACATATGTCCGGTGGAGGCAGTGACGTTGGTTAATGATCGTGCGAAGGTGGATTTGAATTGGTGTATCGGCTGCGGGGTCTGCGCGGTAGTATGTCCAAGTGAGGCAATTTCTATAACACGTCGCTTAGAAGGCCACGGCCCGAAGGACTTTGCCACCCTCCATGAGCAAATAAAGAGAGAGCGCGACTTATAGTGAACTATTCAAATTGAGGAGGAAAACGTGTCGAAGCTTTTTGAAACCACCGAAATAAATGGGATGAAACTTCTTAACCGGTTCGTACGTTCGGCTACTTGGGAAGGCATGGCGACCGAGGATGGGGCTTGTACCGGGAGGCTCGTAGAACTCATGGCGCAACTAGCACAAGGGCGTGTGGGCCTTATCATCACGAGCCATACCTATGTTCTCCCGGAGGGACAGGCCGGGCCCTGGCAGCTTGGCGTGTATAAGGATGAGTTGATCGAGGGTCTCCGTGAGATGACGGCTGCAGTACACTCTCGCGGTGGGAATGTTGTACTTCAAATGGCCCATGCAGGTTTGTCTGCTAGTTCTAGTCTCACAGGTCAGAAACCGATGGCCATGTCGAAGGTGGAGGAGGTATCGGAATCTCCCTGCAAAGAGATGACGGTTGATGAGATCCAGGAAATTGTGGAAGCATTTGGTCAGGCTGCCCGCCGGGCCAAGGAGGCCGGATTTGATGGGGTTCAGATCCACGCAGCCCACGGCTACCTCTTGAGCCAGTCTCTATCTCCCTTCTTTAACAGGCGAGCGGATGCTTACGGTGGTCCTATAGAAAATCGAGCCAGATTCCTTCTTGAAGTGCTTCAGAGAGTGAGGGCCACCACAGGGGCGAATTTTCCATTGTTGGTCAAGATGAATTGCCAGGATTTTATTGAGGATGGGCTCACCTTGGAGGACTCAGTTGAAGTGGGTGAAATGCTTCAGAAAGGGGGAATCGACGCCATCGAATTGAGTGGCGGAACCTTTGTCTCCGGTAAGCTCGGCCCCTCCAGGGGACGGATAGATTCTGAGGAGAAAGAGGCGTATTTCAAAGACTCGGCAAAAGTTTTCAAGGAAAGGCTCAGAGTGCCGTTGATGCTGGTGGGGGGGATCCGTTCATTTCAGATCGCTGAGCAGCTTGTCGAAGAAGGCTATGCTGATTATATCTCCATGAGCCGGCCTTTCATTCGTGAACCGAATCTGATCGAGCGCTGGGAATCGGGCGACCTCAGCAGGGCCAGGTGCTTGTCGGATAGCAAATGCTTTGGTCCCATTAAGGCGGGAAAGGGCATGTCCTGCATCCACATCTAGCCTGAGTTAGAGCAGTAATTATAGACAGGAAGAGTGCAGGTCTTTTGGGGGGCCAGTTTTACATGAAGAACGTTACGAGTTCCATGAATAGAGATCCTAAAATTGGGCGCCATAGTGCATTCTCCTTTCCGGCTACAATTGCCCTACCTCGGGATTCTTCTATCCAGCAGTAGAATCTCCGAAATTCAATCGAGTTCCGTTCACTGACAGGGTACTTCACACACAGACCAGCTAAGACG
>DATKYC010000412.1:0-6667 GCA_035528695.1 Acidobacteriota bacterium
GATTCTTTGTGATGGGATACCATTGAGGTAAGCTGTGTGGTCACCTGCTCTCTGATGGAGACACGGTAGTGGTAATAGATGCCCCCACCTATAACTGCTGAAGGTATGGCCGCTACAACGAACAGAATCGTTACAATATACCTGCGTAAGCTGCGGTATGAGTCTTTTCCCGCTTTTTCCATCCAGGTCTCTTACATTACCTTGTTTCAAATATTAACTTATTCCTGATCAATGTGGCCCGGGCCATGACATAAACTGCCAGTAGCCGAGGATGGCCCAAAACCACAGTACCAGCCATGCGAGTATGGTCACTGGAAGGCCATACTTCACAAAGTCGAAAACGTGCAATAGCCTTTCTCCGGTCTCAGGATCCCTTCCCATACCAAATGCTATAGCATTGTTGGGCGTTCCAATTACCAAGAAGTTGGCAAAGGAAGAGGAAAAGGCACATGCTAGCCCCAGTTTCCATATATGAACATTAGCAAGATCTGCCATAGGGAGCACGACAGGTCCAAGGGCTGCCACCGTAGCGCCATCACTCATGAAGTTTGTCATGGTTCCCGTTAGCAGGCTGATGCCCACTGCCAGCGCATCTCCATGGGCCATAAAATCCGGCAGAAAATCGACAAAGGTTTTGGCCAGCCAGAGGGCGCCTCCGGTGAACTTAAGACCCACCCCCATTGCACAAGCAGCGGCATACAATCCAACGACGTCGAGGGCCACACCCTCCTGGATATCGTTCCAGGTGATGATCCTGCAAAGAAACATTGCCATTACTGCGTAAAGAGCCGGCCCTCCCAACCCGGAATGCTCTCCCAAGATGATCCAAGCGGCAACAAGACAAACCAGAATAGCTGCCATTGTTGCCTCTTTCCCCCTAAACTTGGGCATCCTGGCCACTTCCGCCTTCACTATCTCGCTGGGGTTAACCTCCTGAACTCGGAATCTAGGTTTACAGCGCAGATACATATACCCGCCGACGACTATCCCCATCATAGGAACGAAAGGGATCCCATATTTCATCCAGTCCAAAAAGGAAATCGAGACCCCATACTCCATCAAGTAGCCGACCATGATGGCATTTCGCCCACCTGCAGCAGGGGAACCTGGGCCACCGAGGTTAGCGGCAAAGCAAATCCCAAGCAAAAGAAAAATAGCTAAAGACCTGTCTTTTTCCACCCCATACATCCTGCAGGTTACTTTGTATACACCCATGAGCACGGGAATGAGCAGTGCCACGAGGGCATGCTTGGACAAGAAGCTTGCAGAAAGTGCCAGGACCGGAAGGAAGATAAACGCAAAGGCCTTGGCATTTTTTATGCGACTCAAGAGCATCAGGCCAATCCGTTTATCAAGACCTGTCTTGGCTACCGCAACAGCCACTACCAGAATACCAAATATGAAGAACACGACATCCTTCATATAGGCTCTGGAGATTTCATCTATGGGGAGGATGGTGAAAAGATACATCATTACGGCCACCAGGATATCGGTTGCGCCCAGAGGTAATGCCTCCGTTCCCCACAGAAACACTGCAAGCATGAGGATGGCAAGCATGACCTTGGCCAACTGCGCGGTCTCTACGGGGGTGAGCAATGGTTCTAATTCTGGTGCTTTTTTGGACACAGACCTATTAGCACCCTCAAAGGCTGAAGGCCGCAGCTTTTTGTTGACAGTATCCGTTATGGTTTTGCAAGCCCTTGGCAGGCTGTACCCTGCGGGATTCTCCTCGGTCACCAGATTAATCATGGTCTGTGGAGGGGGAAGGAGAACGAGTGCTGTAAATACTATGGCAGCAATTAACAATAAGAGGGGTTTGTAGCCTGGCCTGCTCGTCCAAATGCTTGACTCTTGGTTACTCCCTGCAGTCCCATGTCGCACGATACTATGCTCCTTCCTTCCGTACTCACTCGATGGTATTTATTGGCTTCGAGATAAACCTTCCTTGGAGAAAAAGCATTTACGTATTAGATACTAATCAGAAAGGCAATGGCTGTGCCAAAAAGTTAGGAATGAAAATTGATTATCTTTTTGATATCCTTATTGATCTTTGATCTGTAATAGGTTAGCGAGGCATCGTTTGCCATGATCATGTCCAGCTGCCTGGTATGGATCGTGAGGAAACCCAGAATCTTGAGCCGGCTTTGCATGAAATCCATCTCTTCATTCTCCAGGCGGGCGAAAATGGTATCTTCCTTCACCTCTGCCTTGAACCCATACTCCTCCAGTATCTCTTTTATGAAGATTACCCTTTTGTAACGCCGCCCAAAATCTGCGGCCCCACCCTTGAACTGAAAATTGATATAATTCTCAACCGATCTGTCACTGACCAGGGTCTCCACGGTTGAGAAGTGAAAACCGAGCCTGGAATTCAGACTGCAGTAATTTCTGGAGATCATAAAATAGTTTCGGTTGCCATATCGTGAACGCATGCCCGGGACCAGGGCCGTGTTAGCGGTTGCCTCGAACATGACCGACAATAATCCTCTTCCGTCTGTCGGAGGCGGGCCCTCCCAGGGCATGGCGGTTATCCCTTCCCACAAGGCCAGCATGGGGATGGAAACGATGTTTTCCAGTGGGACATACTTACCCTCCACCTCCTCTTCAAACCCGTCGTCCAGATTTAATACCCACCACTGCATGGGCACCTCACATAGCAACTGCTTGCTGGAGCGCTCGGGGAATTGATGCTCTTTCCCGAACTGAAACATCTCATGGACTGCCTTTTCATGGCAAAATCGGGTGATATCATGAAAGGTCCTGCAGTTTCCAGGTTTAAATCCAGCGGCATCGGGGTCCAGCAAATTCAAGGGGAGGACATGCTTAGCCGCGCCTTTGAGGGCCTCAAAAACCGGGCTCCCATCCATGAGGTTTCTCGGGGCCTCTGCCTTTCTTAAAAGACTATCAATGCGCCCTTCATAAATCCTGAGGCTATCGGCGTCAACCGTGACCAGATCGCCGTTCTTGAGCATTTTTGGGGCCTCCTTCAAGCCAAAAAGGGCCGGAACACCGAACTCCCTCGACACATTGGCGAGATGCCCCGCGATGCTTCCCTGCCCCGTAACCACGGCCGAGGCACGATTCAGAAGTGCGGCCCATCGAGGAAGAGGCTGATCTGTTACAAGGACTCCTCCCACGGGAAACTGAAGGGCATCCATGTCTTTTTTCACTATATAGACCTGACCGGCTCCAATGCCGGGGCTGGCCGTAACCCCCCCCCGGAGAATGACCCGCCCGGGTTCCTTTTCCTGATTTGTTTCCCTTTCTTCATCCCTAGGTACATCTTTCTGCTGAAGTGGTCGGCACTGCAAAATGATAATAGATCCATCCCTTCCTAAAGCCCATTCCATATCCTGAGGGAAATGGTAGTACCCATCAGCGCGAATAGCCACCCGGGCGAGCTCCAGGGCCTGCTCATCACTCAAGGATGGCATGTGGCTTTCTTCACCTGTCACGTCCATGCGGCAAACCCCCTCGTCCGGATAACATATAAACTTCTGTTCCTTAAATGGTATTTCTTTTCGGCGAATGTGCATGGGATCTCCCCTGGAGATGACAAAAAGATCCGACGTAGCACTACCATCCACCACAGACTTTGGCAGTCCCCACGTGGCATTGATGAAGATGTCATCGTCCCTGATATTAACGGGATTTCTGGAGTAGATCACGCCACCCGATAAGGCATCTACCATCACCATACACCCCACGCACATTGCCACATCCTCATCCCTGATGCCCCGGTTCTGCCGGTAGGCCATTGCGGGAAGGCTGTATTTGCTTGCCACTACCTCCTTATATGCCTGAAAAATATTTTCACCGTTCACATTGAGTTCTGATCGGTACTGACCTGCAAAAGAGGTCCCTGCAAGGTCCTCCCCCAGCGCGCTGCTTCGCATGGCAAACCTCACCCCCTCACCCTCCTCTTCTTCCAGGAGCCGGTAGTGTTCAGAGATGATCGTCATAAGATCTTCTGGAAGTGGAGATCCGATAATAAGCTGTTGAATTGAGGCGCTGAGACTGTAAAGCTTATCCAGGTGCTCAACGTCGGTTGACTGGATGCGTCTATCAATCTCCTCCTGGAGATCGTTGTATCTCATGAATCGTTGATAGGCCTGGGCCGTGAGAACGAATCCTCTTGGGACCTTCAAATGGATCTGCTTGCTGATTTCTCCGAGATTTGCCAGTTTGCTGCCCACCTGATCGGCCATGGTCTTGTCCACCTCCTGGAAGGGGATCAGCAGTGGGCCATCTCCGGGAATGCTTCTGGGGCGGATGAATGGATTAATTTTTTTTTGAATTTCTTTGAATCGTTCATAGAGTACTTCATACTTACCCGGGGCCAGCTCGTTTAGGTGCTTAGCAATCTGAAAGACGTTGGTGGAGACCCCCGTGCACCTGGACCGAACAAAGTTCATCCCAAATGGCCAGGTCCCTTTCAGCGCAGCTTCCATCTCAGCCATAATCCCCAGGGCCTTGTTATTAGCATTCAAAAGCAGCTTGAACTGGTGGTAACGGGTCTTGAAGGCTATGCGGAGTTCTTCCGCACCTGGTTCATCCCTTTCCGGCTTCCTTAAAAATAGCAGCTTCAGAAGATTACGTAATCGGCCCATGAGATCACACCGGAGCCTGCAACGCAAAAAGGCTAAAGGAACAGAAAAATATTTCTTGCCTTTAGCCTTTTCGGGAGGAGATTTCCCCTTTCCCTATAACGGGTGACGGTTTGGTTTCCACTCTCTCGGCAGTCAGTCTTCTGTCGTCAATTCTCAATCAATCAATGTGTGAGCCTCAGTCCCCACCCCTCAAACATAAACATGACAGCAAAGCCGTACCAGAGGGTGTAGACAACATAAAAGAACAAAGAGAAGATTACAACGCCGAGACGATCCCCGATCTTTTGCGGGTCTATTTTATAGTAGTTATATGAGGTCTCCAGGGCCTTCTTCTGCACCAAGGCAACAACCTGTGCCTCTTTAAACTTTTTCTGCTTTTTCAACTCCTTATCCATCACCTTACACGCCTGCCACCAGTTAAAGAGGACCCGCTTTTCGTCGTAGCCGTATTTTTTGGCCACCTTCTCGCCATCATTTCCATACATGGCGTCTGCATCGGTGAGACAACTCTCCAGGATCTCGCCTAGGTCACCGCTAACTTGTAACCCTAAATCTGTTACAGCCGCCTCGGCTGCAGCGGCCCTAAATAGGGCGGCTATCTGCTCCACCTGTTTCTTGTTCGCCATGGTCAGCATTACACTCACAGTATTACCTTTGAATTTGGAGGCTTCTTCTCTGACCTTTGGTATGTGGTATGCTGAACCCTTTGATATGGAGTTATACAGGGAATCCAAGTACTCAAGCACATTCAATCCCTTGAAAATGGGCAAGAAGATTATAACGAGCACCACCAGAAACCCCATAAACAATCCGAGACCACCATAAAATTCTCTTTTCTGCGCAATCATATGCCCACCTTCTCTCCCTTCAGCGTTCTAATATTAGCGAGAAAGGTCCAGATCACCCATGTCCCAAATCCGCCTATCACAATGAAAAAGGCCCAGATCCCGATGATCTCTAATATAGCCCCGGTTTGCTTCGATATGGGAATCACTCCCATATCTCCTAGTTTGGCAGGGAGGGCAAAGATACGATTGACAAAACCTGCCAGGACCGCCATTGCGTAAAAGCCCCGGATCGTAATCCCTTTGACCACTTTGGTGACCATAGCGCCTACCTGGATACCGATCAAAGAGCCTAAGAGCATTCCCATAGCCAAGGTATAAAATATAAAGCCGAATATGGCATATTGGCTTATGGCAGCGTAACCGGCGGTGAATATGATCTGAAAGATGTCCGTACCCACGGTAGTCATGGAGGAAACGCCCAGTATATAGACAAATATCGGAAAGGTCAGAAAACCGCCTCCGACCCCCATAATGCCGGCGGCGAGCCCAACCAAGGCGCCGCTCAGCACCAGAAATACCCATGAAATACTCCTTCCACCAGGGGTGAAGTCGTGGTCGAACTTGACTAGAGGAGGCAGCTTGACTGACTGGATCTTCCCTGGCAGATTGCCCATCTCACTTCCCTCATCTTTCGCCAAGTGGCTTTCTTGCCCGGTTCCACGGAAGTCTTTACCAGCCAAGGCCTTTCTGGATCTAAGAAAGTCGTACATGGCGTAGCTCCCTAAAAAGCCGAGCATGAGAGAGTAGACAGTGGTAATGAAGGCATCACTCAGCACTGGATTGATCTCGTAGAGCAGACGGTTGATCAGCCCGCCGGCGGTAGCTCCGATGACAGCCCCGATCAAGAATACCAAGGCCAGCGGCACAGAGACGTTTCCGAGCTTCCTGTGAATCACGCTCCCCATAATGGCCTTGGCAAAGATATGAAAAAGATCTGTTCCGACTGCCAGGATTCCCTTGATACCTGCGCTCATGAGGGCGGGAGCTATCACAAAGCCACCACCCGCACCGATACAGCCGGTAATAAGGCCTGCAGCAAGTCCGATGAGGATTGACACGATAAAGATTCCTGTTGAATAAAAGGCGGGGCTGTATGCCTTTTTGCCTCCAAGCACCTGTGGAAGGGTTTCACCAATCTGGTCGGCGAATGCAATCCCTCCTACTATAATGGGGACGGTAAGCAAACCAAGGATCACCATGCGTTTTTTA
>DATKYC010000413.1:0-6842 GCA_035528695.1 Acidobacteriota bacterium
AAACAAGCTTGGCCCGGCCGATTGAAAAGGGGGAATAAGAAAGATGAGTGACAAACTGGTAACATATACCACAGATAACGCTATTGCTACTATGACTATTGATAATCCGCCTATGAACCCTCTGACCACGGGGCTGAGAGAGCAACTGTTGGTTATTCTGGACGAACTTGAGTCGAAAAAAGATGAGATAAAGGTAGTCATCCTTACCGGAAAGGGAAAGGCCTTTATGGCAGGCGCGGACATCAAGTCGTTTCCAGAACTCACACAGGAAAAAGCCAAGGCGAGATTAAAAAAAAGCAGGCAGCTGTATCTGAAAGTTGAGGAATTTGAGAGACCGGTTATCTGCGCCATCAATGGATATTGTCTCGGCGCAGGGTTAGAGCTATCTATGTGCTGTGACCTGCGAATCGCCTCGTCTAAAGCCCAGTTGGGACAACCGGAGATAAATGTGGGGGTAATTCCGGGCGGTGGCGGGACTCAGCGGCTTCCCAGGTTGGTGGGCGAGGGAATTGCCAAGGAATTGATCTTTACGGGCCAATTCATCAGCGCAGAAGAGGCAGCACGCATAGGTCTGGTAAATAAGGTTGTGGAACCAGAAAAACTCTTGGATGAGGCCATGGAAATGGCTAAGCTTATCGCCAGCAAACCTCCCTTGGCCGTCAGGGCGGCCAAGGAGGCCATTAATAGAGGCCTAAATATGACTCTCTCAGAAGGCCTTGAAGTGGAGGCCTATCACTGGAGCTATTTATGTGGAACTGAGGACCAAAAGGAAGGCGCCAGGGCCTTTATCGAAAAACGGAAACCTGTATTTAAAGGTAGGTAAGTAAATCCAGTACCCATTAAAAGAGGTATGGTAATAGCTTCGAAGTGCCTAAAGCAGGGAATCAAAAAAAGGAGGTGTAAGGGCATTGAAGTTTTCAGTTTTTTGGGGATGCGAAGGGAGGATATAAGAGAGGGGGTGATATGGTGTTTATAGAACATAAGTAGCCTTTTTTATCTATTTCACCTATAACAAAAAGGAGATAAAACAATGAAAAAATCGGCAAAAGTCTTTGGTCTTATTTCAATAGGTATGGCGGTTGTGTTTTCTGCAGGCATTTTGATGGTTTCCGATCAACCGGCAATGGCAGCAGACGAAGTAATTAATTGGAAATGCCCGGCTCACTGGCCTATGGCCAGTTCCTCGTACAAAGACAGCCTGCAGGTAGTCGCGGCACGGCTTAAGGAACGCACAAACGGCAGGCTCATCATCGAACCCTACCCTGCTGGCGCCCTTGTACCCGGTAAGGAAAACTTCAACGCAGTAAAGCGTGGTATGGTGCCGATCGCCATCACATCCTCGGCCTACGACATGGCCCAGGTTCCTCTACTGAATGTGGCCTCCGGTCTCCCGCTGAACTTTGGCGAAGTATGGGAAGCGGCCTATTTTCACCAATGGCTCGGTTTCGAAAAGATGCTCAAGGATGAGTTCGCCAAACACGGTCTCTTCTACTTTACCGACAAGGTCTATCCCACTGAACTTTCCCTCAAGAAACCAGTTCGCAAGTTCGAAGACTTCAAGGGTTTGAAGCTGCGGTCTTCAGGTATCCTGCAGAAATTCCTCACCTCCATCGGAGCTGCGGCCTCCCAGATACCCGGCGGCGAAATCTATGCGGCCCTTGCCTCGGGAGTCATAGACGGAGCCCACTGGGGCGCTGTACAGGGAAGCTACAGCATGAAGTTCTATGATGTCAACAAGTACCACTTACGGCCGGCCCTAAATGTAGCCGGCACTGACATCTGGCTGATTAATCAAAAGGCCTTTGATAAACTGCCCAAAGACATTCAGGAAATCCTGACCGCGACCCTCGAAGAGCAATTCTGGCTGCGCACCAATCAGTACATCTATCTGGAAAACAAGACCCTGAGCAAGGTCGTAAAAGAACAAGGTGTGGAGCTCATCACGCTGCCTCCCGAGGAATACGCCAAGATGCAAACCGCGGCCCTCAAGATATGGGACGATGTTGCCCAGAAAGGACCGCAGTGCGCCAAGGCGGTAGGGATTCTCAAGGATTTTAATCGAATGATGGGTCGAATCAAGTAACAAGACCCCCGCATTAGCGGCAACCGAACCGTTTAACGCCTGCAACCGCAGGCCCATTCAGGACGCCTGGCCTGCTCCGAAGCCCGGAGAAAACTCCACCGGCTCGGGGCGGGCGCGGGGGACCCCCGATAGGGAGAAAAGGAGTGCGCAAGCTGATAGCCGTTCTTGGATATGTGGACGCGCTCAACGATTGGGTGGGCAAGGTGCTGTCGTTCGGTGTCCTGTTCATGTTTTTCCTGGTCTTAAGCGAGGTCATTCGCCGTTACTTCTTCAATGCCCCCACCGTGTGGGGCAATGAACTCACCCAGCTGATTTTCGGAACGTACATTATCCTCTCCGGCGGGCATATCATGCGGTGGGGAGGGCATGTGAATGTGGACATCGTTTTCAGCCGTTTTAGCACGAGGACCAGAGCCATTATCGATATCTGCACCTTCGTTCTTTTTCTCCTGTTCTGCGGGATGTTGCTCGTATACGGCGGTTCCCTGGCCTGGGAATCCCTCTCCATCTGGGAGCATTCCAACTCGGCCTGGGGAGTGCCCCTCTACCCGGCCAAGATGATGATCCCGATCGGCGCCTTTCTCTTACTCCTGCAGGGGTTCGCCAAACTGATCCGCGATATCCTCACGCTTATAACCGGCGCCCAGTTAACGCCCGGCGATGCTAAAGAAAGGGAGACGCTATGAGTATCGAATGGTTGACGCTCCTCTTTTTCTTTGCGCTCCTGGTGTTTCTCCTGCTCGGGTTGCCCCTAAGCTTTGTACTGGGAGGTGTTTCGGTCGTCTTCCTCTATTTAACCTGGGGGCCGGAAGCCTTCTACATGGTCGCCGCCCAGTCCTGGGGCGCCATGAACAAATTCACCCTGGTGGCCATCCCGCTCTTTATTTTCATGGCTATGCTCCTCGAACGCTCCGGAACGGCCAACGACCTCTATGATATGATGTATCTCTGGTTCGGGCCGGTGAATGGCGGGCTGGCCATTGGAACCGTAGTGATCTGTGCCATCTTCTCGGCCATGTGCGGCATTTCCGGCGCAGCTGTCGTGAGCATGGGGACCATCGCGCTGCCTTCCATGTTGCAACGCAACTATGACAAGTTGATGGCCGTGGGCTGTATCAACTCGGGCGGGGGCTGGGGTATCCTTATCCCCCCGAGCGTCATCATGATTCTCTACGCGCTCATTTCCGGCGAATCGGTCGGCAAGCTTTTCGCGGGCGGGGTCATGCCGGGTCTGCTGCTGCTCGTTCTGGTTTCCAGCTACATCGCCATACGCTGTATGATCCAGCCCCACCTCGGTCCGGCGCTGCCCGCCGAGGACAGGGGCGACTGGCCGCGCAAGCTCAAGGCGCTCAAGGCGGTGCTTCTTCCGATCATGATCGTGCTGATGGTTCTGGGCTCGATCATCGGCGGAATTACCACGCCTACCGAAGCGGCGGGGATGGGCGTTTTGGGAGCGCTCATATCGGCGGTCGTCTACCGGCAGTTGACCTGGCGTCTGATCGCGGAGTCATGTATCAGGACCTACCGCCTCACCGGCATGATCATGTGGATCCTCTTCGGGGCCTATTGCTTCAGTGCGGCATACCACGGTATGGGGGCCTCCCGTTTCATCGAGGACTTCATGCAGTTTATTCCCGGCGGTCCCTGGGGCACCATCATCTTCATCCAGATCGTGATCTTCCTGCTGGCCATGGTCCTGGACCCGGCCGGCATCATGATGATCTGCGTGCCCATCTTCCTGCCGGTGGTTAAGGCCTATGGGTTCGACCCCGTCTGGTTCGGGATCCTTTTTACCATTAACATGGAAATCGGCTATATGACACCACCATTCGGCTTTAACCTTTTTTACCTCAAGGCAATTGTGCCACCTTCCATAACCATGGGAGACATCTACCGATCAGTGATCCCCTTTACCATCGTTGAATCAACAGGATTGGCCCTGGTCATGATCTTCCCAAAGATTGCCACCTGGCTGCCGAATGCCGTTTTCAGTTAGGTTTTTGTCGAATGTTGTAGGAGGATTATCCCAGGCCCTGCATGGTCTCCTCCTGATCGATTGACTAATACCTTTCATGTGTTTCCTCGAAATCAATCAGGAGCCACTTTCTCTCTGTGATTGTTGATTGGGTGAATGGGATGAGTTGAACCTTATTAAGAAGGGCTTTAAACCGCAGTATGCTGGCATCTCAAGAAAGGCATTGACAAAGCGTGTAAACAGGGGATTGTACCCCTTTCATGAAATGAAAATGAGGGGGACATCAAAAGGAGGTAGACAATGGGCTTTAAGGTCGTTCATACGTATGCTTTACCTGGTGTAGACCATGGAGACGCACTGCTCGAATCCCTGGATGCCACGCTGGTCAAGGGAGTGTGGCTAAATGAGGATGAGATGATCAGTAACACTAAGGATGCCGACGCAATAATCGGTGTTGTTTCCAGGCAACCTTTCAACCGGCGGGTACTCGAGACCTTAGCAAACTGTCGCATCATTGCAGGTATTGCCATAGGATTTGAAGCGGTGGACTTAGAGGCCGCCACCGAATTTGGGATCGCTGTTACCAATGTCCCTGATTACTGTCTTGACGAGGTCTCAGGTTTAGCCATAGGTTTCATGCTTGCCCTCGGCCACATAATGCTCCAGATAGATAAAGCCGTCAGGGAGAGGCAAATAAATTTTACCGGTGGTCGACAGGCCATAGAGGAAATTGGCTATCCCATATTCCGAATGCGTGACCAGACCCTTGGCATTGTCGGTCTGGGAAAGATCGGTACGGCCACGGCACTCAAGGCCAGGGGGCTGGGAATAAGGGTTATCGCTTATGACCCCTACGTCTTTGATGGGGTCATGGAAAGCCACGGGGTGAAGCCGGTAGATTTTGACACATTACTACGCGAATCGGACTTTATCAGCCTCCATACGCCCCTGACTCCAGAAACACACAACATGTTCGGCTATGAAGAGTTTAAGAAGATGAAGCCAACCTGCTACTTTATTAATACCGCAAGGGGAAGATGTGTGGATGAGCCAGCACTCATCATTGCCTTGCAAGAGGGCCTCATCGCGGGTGCAGGAATTGATGTGACGGCAGAGGAGCCTATAGCAGCCGACAACCCGCTTATAAAAATGCCCAATGTCATTCTCACCGGGCACAGCGCCTTCTACTCCACCACCTCTGACGCAGAGCTTTTCTACAAGCCGATGACACAGGTAACCATGGCCCTGAGGGGAGAGTGGCCCCTGTATGGACTCAACCCAGAGGTCAAGGAAACCTGGTTGCAAAGGTGGGGCACGGCGGCCTGAGTAACATATTCACCTTATTGAAGTTTTTTTCGTTAACAGGAGGTCAGTGGGGATGGAAGACAAGAATCAGATCGGGGGCCAAAAGGAGCTTCAGGGCTTGGTTTTGGATGCAAATCTTTGCACTGGTTGCGGAGCCTGTGTGGGTCTTTGTCCTTACCAAGTATCATATAATGACAATACTGTTATTCTACATCATTGTGATATGAAAGCTGGCAGATGCTACGCGTTTTGTCCAAGGACTCCAACCGACCTCGAGACCTTGCGGAATACTTCATTTGATGAAGCGGATTTGACTCCAGAGATAGGTGCAGTTAAAGGGTTTTATATCACAAGAGCAACTGATGAGCAGACACGCAAAAAGGCACAGCATGGAGGAACAGTAACAGCCCTCATGGCCCTGGCAATGGAGGAAGGCATTATAGATACAGCTGTCATTGCTGATGCCCAGGAAAATTTTCTGCCCAACGGTGTTGCGGTTAAAGACCCCTCTGATGTAAAAAAGCGAGGAAAAAGCAAGTTTGTTGTCTCTCCAACGGTCGCGGAATTTAACAGGACAGCCAGAGGCGAATCCAATAAAATTGGTGTGGTGGCAACACCGTGCCAGGCCCTTGCCCTCGCCAAGATGCGCATCAAACCAATCGCTGCCGATGACAGTAATATTGACAAACTGAGGCTCGTTATCGGTCTGTTCTGTGGCTGGGCCCTCTCGTGGCGTAAGATCGTTGATCTCTTGCGCGAAAAAACAGATCTGAACACCATTACCGGCATGGATATTCCTCCGAGCAAATATCATTCTATAGAAGTATATACAAAAAATGGAACCGTCGAGATTTCCCTTGATGATGTCAATCCTTGTATCAAGGAGGCATGCCTCTACTGCTCTGACATGACAGCAGAATTCAGTGATATCTCTGTGGGCTCTGCACGACTACCCGAGGATTGGGAAGTGGCCAGATCATGGAATCAGGTAATAGTAAGGACACAAGTCGGGCATGAACTCATGGAACTTGCCAGATCCAGAGGTGCTCTTGAATTCCGGGATGTGCCTGAAGAGAACCTTGATAAACTGAAAAAGGCTTCAATGAACAAGAAGAGAATGGCAGTAAAAAACTTGGCTGAAAAAAGTGGCAGCTCCGGTAACCTCTTATATCTGGACAGCAGTGATCCAGTGCTTCGCACGCTTTTTGACTAAACGAACTTAGTTCGAATTGCTCATAGATGTTTAATTGTTATAACTTCGAGATGGTAGAGCACTCTTTTCATACGACACGGGGGTCAAGATGTCAGATTTATTAGATCAAAATGAGGAAGTTCAACATTTGCTCATGGGAAATGAGGCCATTGCCCGCGGAGCATTGGAGGCAGGGGTGAGCGTTGCCAGTGGATATCCAGGTACCCCTTCTTCAGAAATCATTGAGAGTCTTTCCAGAATAGCCAGAGAAAGAAACCTGTATATTG
>DATKYC010000414.1:0-6589 GCA_035528695.1 Acidobacteriota bacterium
CGGATTGGGTTAGAATACCTTTCTCGACTAGCTTTTTTATCAGGATATCGACCTGGCCTGCGAAAACCTGTTGAGTGTTGAACGCCATTAGGGCAATTCCTAAGGACAAGAATAGTAGTAATGCAAGTCTCTTCATCTCGACCTCCCTTTTAATAGTTTAGTAGAAAGAGAGTATTATATATATCTCATGCGAGACATCGTTGTGGTTACCGTTTCACCCAGAAGACTTGCAAACAGGGCCGTCGGTCGTTTCAAGATAGGACCAATATAGCTTCTCCTCTTCGAGAAAAGACCGGAGCAAGCCTGCCACACATTGATATAAAGGCGTGCTTGCATTTTCCTCCATCTTTCTAAGGCATTCTCTTATCCAGGGCAGGAGGTGCTTACCAAGAAAGACGCTTTGCTTAGATCTGAACGCGGCTGCTTCATCTTGGTCTCCTGCTTCGATAGCCTCCGCGGCCTTACGACAGAGAAAGGCCATGAATTCAAGTTCGACCCCTAGATGGTCGGGCAGCTCGGTAAAGCCTTCCTTCAGACCCAAGCCTTCAGCTTCATACACCCTGGCTGCTCCCTGTGTGCAAGATCCGCAAATTATCGGGTGCCTTGCCTTACCGCTGGCAAAGTTGTAATTCCGATAGACGGACTCAAAAGGATGGATGTAAGCGCCACCAGGCACATGGAACATGGCCTCATAGTCCAAAAGAAAACTTTCGGCCTGCCAGACGCCACGGCTATAATCTTCCACCAACCCTCTGAATGCAGCCGCGGCCTCGCTATAGGGGAAAAGGGCCTTGATTAAAGAAGCCACCTGTTCGTTCAGTATTCCGGCCAACATCTCTGGGGTCGGTTTATTAAGGAAGAGTCGGGAGAAAAAGGCATACACCTCTGCTCGGGCTTTCTCAAGATTACAGTCTCGCGTACCTGAGCTCTTCATTTTTGTCCTCTTCTCATGTCTTTTCTATACCCACCTTTGTGTCGTAAAAAGATGAACTACCGCCAATAGGATCCTGTGTGCAGACGTCCCTTAAGTGGGGGTCCAGGAGCATCAAAGGATTCGCGGAGCAACCGCGACCTATCCACGACGCAAATGCAGTCTGCGCACTGTCCATCTCAAAAGGACGACTGCTGTATTGCCAGTGGCCGAGGGAGTGAGGGACGCAGATGAGGCCAGGGCGAATGGCCTCAGTGACTAAGGCCTTACCCTTCACTCCCTCTGGATTACTCTCCGAATAAATCCGCACCTCATCACCATTCTTAATCCCGTGTCGTTTCGCGTCTGAGGCGTTAACCTGGACACACTCTTCCGGGGTCACCCCCATAAGCCAGGAGCTTACTGCAGTTCGGGCCTGGGCGTGATAGACAGGTTTATAGGTGTTAATATAATAAGGATATTTAGAGATGTTTAAATCAAGAGGACGTCCAAGACAATCCCGGAGTGCTTCGTACAATGGCAGAGGATCGTAGTGCTCGCCAGTCATGGAATCCCTGCTCACAGCCAGTTCCTCACTGTAGAACTTGCAGGGCCCCTTGTAACTGTGCCGGGTGTAAGGCCCCTTGTAAGCCTGGTTATAGTTCTCAAAGCGACCACCGCGTTCCAGCACATAGCGGATCTTTTCCTCCTCAGTGGCTCCTGGCACCGCATCTCCCGGCTTATCCCCGTAAGCGATGTTGGCCACCATCATCTTGTACCAATCCCACGGTGTAAACAGGTTGTGGCCTGGGCCGAGACCATCCTTGCCATAGCCAGGGAGTCCCATCTTGAGGGCAATATCGATGAAAATCTGTTCCATCATTTTGGTATCTTCAAAAACTGGATCAATCACCGGCTGGCGAACGCCACTCGTTTTAGTAAGGATGCTGGGTGCCACATGGGGAATGCCGTAGTCTTCAAGAAAATGGCGGCAAGGAAGAATGTAGTCGGCCAGAGACGAGGTCTCCCCCATAACAATGTCGATGGCTACAAAGAGGGGCAGTTTTTTCGGGTCCTTTACTGCTTCGATCTGATGAACCCCGGCAGGTGCCGAATACACAACGTTGTTCCAGAAAGTGATCAGACACTTGATCGGATAAGGGTACTGAGCGGCAATGCTTGGAAAAACCTCCTGGTATACATAATTATAAGCAAAAGGAAACCAGGGGCGTTTGGCCGGGTAGCCATTTTTCTTGAATTCAATAGTCTCCTCGTAGTAATTTTGATGTCTGTCAATGTGGACACCCGTTGCATTAACCTTGCCTGGATGGTGTTGTTTTCCTAGGTTGTAAGGATTCCCCGGTTTCCCGCCCATCTCCTGCCAGTGGCTGCCGCCATGTGCCTCGCAGCCGCCCTTCCAGGAAACATTGCCGATCAGAAAATTTAGCACAGCGAGGGCTCGAGCAGTATAGACGCCATTGGTATGCTGGACAGAGCCACGGTAGAAGTCGGCCACAGCCCTGCGGCCATGGGAGGTGAAATCGTCCGCTTCCCGTTCGATGACCCGCGCATCGAGACCGCAAATGGCTGCGTATTCCTTGAGAGTCTTTTCCATAACCCGATTAACCAACATCTTGTAAACACTTTGCACCCTGACTCCATTCAACTGAGTGTCTACCATAAGGTCTGCCCTTTTTGCTTCCTCGGCTGGTACCGGTTTGCCCCCTTCCATGACTAGAACTTTGTTGCCGTCCCGCAAGAATTTGCGATCATCTTCCCTCACCAAGTAGGTGGCGTCAGACCAGGTAAAGTGTCCGTCACCTTCGTTGGCGGCCTTGGCGTTGGGATAAGAAAGATATCGGAGGTCTACGCGGTCGTTTTCCATCATCCAGCGCATCATGCCTAGGGCGAAAGCGGCATCTGTTCCAGGAAGGATAGGGATCCAGCGGGCCGCCTTAGCTGCGGAGTTGGAAAACCTTGGGTCCACTATCACCAAGTTCCCGCCCTTCTCACGGAAGAAGTTTAGCTTTCGGGCCAGGGCCTGCATGGGAAAGTTGGCCTCGTAGGGAGAGGTGCCAAAGAAGATGATGTACTCGGCATTCAAAATATCGGGCTTGATGTGATTCCTTTTGTCGAAACAGAGGGTGAGCCCCACATGATGCGAGGTTTCGCAGATAGAGGTGTGATCGTTGCGCTTGTTAACAGTGCCGAAGGCATCCTTGAACCAGCGGTCAGTGAATTCCTTGCGGCCGTGCTGGATGCGGCCAGCCATAAAGCAAAGCTGATTTGTCTTCGCGCCCAGTTCCGGCGCCTCCGGATCAAGGGGTTCAAAACTGCGGATGGCTTTGAGCCCATCCACGTGTCCCTCGCCGAAAAGATCACCACCGTTGATGATCTCCTCGTACGCCTGCTCCCATGTGACGGTCTTCCACTTTCCCGAACCACGCGGGCCGACGCGTTTGAGAGGATGTTGAATTCGATACGGATTGTACAAAGTCTGGAGCATGGCTCCACCTTTGGCGCATACAGTCCCGTTCACCTTTTCGGCTTCCTTGGGGTCGGTCTCATAAGGCAGATGTCGCTCCTGATTGTTTGGGTGATAGGGGTTACCGTCGATTTTTATCGCCACGCTGTCCTTGACTTTTACCTGCAGACCACAGTTGCTGTGGCACCCCAGACAGACGGTGCGGACCAACTTGGTGTCGGCTACAGGATCCGGGTCCGGACCACCAGTGATCCACTTCTCGGGTTTTTGAGTTTTGACCAGACAGCCGCCGGCCACGAAAATGCCTGAAAGAGCCAGGGCTCCCTTGATGAAATTTCTTCTGTTCATGCTCATTGGGGTAGTCCCTCCTTCTTAGGCTTCAATGTTTTCATAAGGCAGCAATTTGTATGTGACAAGGAACGTAGCAAACATCACCGCCATGGTGATCAGCCCGAATGCGATCTTTCCCGGTTCAGGCTGAAGTTGTTCCCATCGAAAGTGGGTCATAGGCAGCATCTGGCCACCAATGAAGATGTTGAGACAGCCATACAAGGTGCCCACCATTGTGGCTACGGCGGCGATGCATGAGACCACCACGTTTTCCCGCATCTTTTTAAAAAGCATAAAGGCAAAGGGGAAGACTAGGCCGACCACCACCTGGAAAAACCAGAACTGGAAGGCGCGCGGCCCGCTAAAAAATACAAAGGTTGAGAGTCTGCCACCAATACCGGTGTATTGTAGCATAACTAGGTAGATGAAAAGGACCACTGCCTGAGCGAGGAGAGAGTACTTGAGGATGATACCGAATTCGGCGAGATAGCGGTTCTGTTCGTTAAGTGCTTTGACCGGTGTGTGCATAATGCCATTTTTCAGATGTGTCAAGAGAATCAGGAAGGCAGAGCCGGAGCAAATCCCGAAGCTGATGAAGATAAATACCATCATGGAAGAGTGCCACATGACTCGTCCTTTAAAAGAGGAAAGCAGGATGCCTAGGTAGATAAGGCCCAGAAAGGAAAAAAATAGACTTACTCCGGCCCAGAAACGCTCCTTCCGCCATTGCCGCTTCCTGATTTCACTCACACTTCCGGATTCGTCCTGATTAAACACAGCAAGCCGATACAAGCTACGAGGGGAACCCTGCTCCCGAGCCCGATGCATCAGCTCGGGTCGAAACAGGTAATAGGAGTGGATGGCGTAAGAAATCATACAAAAAGTGATGATATAGACGCCGTATGCCACTGGCGAGGTCCAGTGCCAATTGTAAAACATGGTGTAGAAACGCTCCGGATGCCCCAGATCAACCACAAGGAACAGAGGCACCAGGGCTAAAATGACAAAAGGCTGGAAGGTTCCGACCTTCTCTAAGGGGCGATAATCCTCGCTGCGATAGTAGAGCCAGCTCATGTGAGCCACAATGTGGGTGCCTTCGGCCAGAGAAATGAGCCAGAGATACCAGGCGATCAAGTAGCCCCACGCCACCCCATGTTGAACCCAATAGATATACTGTGCAGACTCGTTCATTTTGACCTCCTTGCCAGGAGCCGGTAGTAATCTGGCCCCATAATACTCTCGTCGGCATTTACATAATGGACCTTGGGCCGAGTATCCAGATCCGCCCGCAGGCGTTGAGTAGCCCGACCCTTCATGTACTTGCTGACCTCGCTCGTGGGATCATTGAGGTCCCCAAAGATGCGGGCTCGCCCGGTACAGGCGTCAACGCAAGCCGGCTCAAGCCCGCGGGTAATTCGGTGGTAGCAGAAATCACACTTGTCAGCAGTATTGGTTAAGGGGTTGGAAAAACGCGAGCCGTAAGGACAGCCCACCACGCAGATGCGGCAACCTACGCAGATCTTGCGGTCTACATGCACCACACCGTCTTCAGGGGTGCGGTACGTGGCTCCTGTGGGGCAAAGGTTCAGACACGGGGCATCTTCACAGTTATTGCAGAGCCGGGGCAAGAAGTGGGTGCTCACATCGGGGTAGCTGCCCTTCTCTAGAACCTTCACCCAACTGCGGTAATAACCGTCAGGCACGTTGTTTTCACTTATGCACGCAATGGTGCAGCCATGGCACCCTATACAGCGGTTGGTGTCGATGACCATGCCGTACTTTTTGGGAGGCCCCGCCGCCTGGGACAGCTTTTCCGAATGGAAGATAATAGCGCCAGCGCCTAAGCCAGTGACACTGACGCCCACTTTGCGGAAGAACTCCCGCCGGTCCATGGTATTTTTAACCTTTTTCATTGGGATACCTCCTTGGAAGTTGAAAAAGAGATATTACGTCGCTAATAACTTATCTCCAAACTCAAGAAACCCTCTAGAACCGAAGGGTTGAACTCGGAACAGGATAAAAAAACATGCTTATTTGAAACACAGCTCATAAATTATCCTTAATAAATTACCGCAATCGCTGTTAGCATGAAATGGGGTGAAGTGTGTATTTTAGAGGAAAAAAGTAAGTATTTTCAACTATGGACACCCTGTTCTCGCTAAGCCTCACTTGTGGATTCCTTGAGCAAATTTCATATGCTGGCGCTCTCCAAGATATAGATGAACTCCTCCGGGTCTAACGGTTTACGGAGAAAGGCATAGATATACTCGGTCATTACTTCTACTAATTCAGGATGGAATAGGCGCCTCTTTTAAGATTATATTTTTCTTGACAAGAGGTACCACATCGTGGTAGGTATGTCAAGTGTTTTCTGGTTTCAGGAGGGTACTTTTTGAAAGTCATTATGGACAGTAAAGAATTACTATACCTCCGTAAGAAACTTAATAAGACCCAGAGGCAGATGGCTCAACTCCTTGGAACCTCCCTTAAGGCGATACATAGCTATGAGCAAGGATGGCGGCCGGTGCCGGGTCATGTGGAACGTCAGATCTTTTTTTTGAGTTCCAAGATGCGAGGGAGTGATAAGAGCCAAAAGCCTTGTTGGGTTATAAAGAAATGCCCACCCGAGCGGAAGGAACAGTGCCCGGCATGGGAGTTCAAGGCTGGGATGCTTTGCTGGTTTATCAACGGCACAATTTGTGAGGGAGTGGTCCAAAAAAACTGGAGAGAAAAGATGAAAATCTGCAAGGAATGTGAGGTTCTCACTTACCTGGATTTTGACGAGGAGGAAGAATGATGAAAAATAGCAAGTATTGTTTTGACACGCTGACATTGCATGCGGGACAGACGCCTGATCCTAACAC
>DATKYC010000415.1:0-2186 GCA_035528695.1 Acidobacteriota bacterium
CTTGTCTTTATCTTTTTCAGTCAAATCCTTGGTGGTAGGGTGAATCACAAACTCGGTAAACATCTCCTGGGCCTTCGGGTGACATCGTTGGCACGCCGCAAGTGCGGCCTTCTTTTCTTTCAGCGAAATACAGTGATGGGCTCCGTGGCAGTCAGTGCAATATGCGGAGGCGGTATCCCCTAAATTTACCGCTGTCTTGCCATGATAGTTCTCCAGGTATGTGATCTTTTGGGCCAGATGACAGGAGCCACAGACTTCTGTCATTTCTCTGCCTGTTTCTAACCTGGAGACATGGGATTTGGAGTAGTGCGCGGAATGGCAGTCACCGCAGGTGGGGGCCTTTTTCTTCTTTGGTTCCCCAGCCCCTTCCGGCCCGGTCTTCTGTTGTTCTTGTTTCAGCGACTTCGCATGCTCTCCCAGGAGATAACGCTCGTAGGACTGGCGGTGGCAGGATTTGCAACGGCCATAGTCATAAATGCGGCTCGCTTCTTTCTTCAGAAACTCGGCAGCCTCAGGGTCCGGGTGTTTCTTTTTGCTATCCTTCATGGTGTCGTGACATGTTTCACAGCTTAGGGCGCCGTGGGCGGACTTGGAGAAATCATTCATATTGACGAACCAAGAGGAGACTCTAGGGGATGGAACTAGTGCATGCACATCCCCCACGCACGAAATAACTAGTACACAAGTCAAGAACAGGATCAGCCCAAGATTACTAACCACCTTCATCATAAGATTCTCTCTCAAGAAAATTGCCATTGGCCCATCTTTGTCCTGAAATACATCTCCAGAAAAGTAGTGCAGTTCCTGTTTAACAGCTCGAACACCCTCTTCGCCCAACCGAGGGTATCGATTCCAGCATCTATGCCCCGTTTAACATCCCTTAAGAGCAGGGTCACCTCCGAAGAACCCTGTAGGATCGATTCACCCTCTCCTCGCAATATTGCCAGCCTGTCCGACCGCTCAAGTACCTTTATCCTCTGCCAGATCGCATCGATAAATACCCTGATCTTTTCCGGCTCGTAGATCTTGTTACCGATTTTCCACCTTACGGGCAGGGTCTCCAGGCCGGCAGCCACTATTCGTGAGTTGCTGATTTCTCTCTTGATATCCCTTAGAAGTACTTTCATGTCCTTACACCCAAGAAAGGCCTGCTCCTTATGGGCACCTTTTTCCGAGAGGGGGGGCTCTTGCGCGTCCCAATAGATGGCGTTTAGCAGGAGCCGATTGGCCACCGGAAAATGGGGATGCTCAAAATGAGGACCGAACAGATACAGATGGCCGGACCCCATTTGTTTTCTTATTACCGCTGCCTTCCCGAGCAGGGTTTCTCGGGCGACCTCCTTATCCACCAAGAAGAGAGTTTTTTCCGTAAAATCACTGTATGTGGCCACGATCTGGGATGGGTTGGAGGCAACCATTGGGGGCCCTCCATATAGAGGAGCAAGAAGCGATTCAACTCCCTTGAACGGGATGAATCCATTGGTGGCAAGGCGGACAGCCTCTCTCACAGGATGGAATATGAAAGCGCAACCGTATGGAGTACAGAATTTTTCATTACTCGTTCTGCCCTTTGGGACAGATGGGGCGATGTTGGCGATCTTTGCGTCAACAAAGTTAAAGAGATTCAGATGCCTCTTTGATGAATAGAGCGGAAGGTAGGCGCCTGCGCAGGAACCCAGGTAAAGCCCGCCACCCCTGATAAAGGATTCCAGCTTTTCGGCACCCTTTTCCCCCAGTCCTTCGGCTATGGCAAATGTGTCCCCGCCCGACATGGCAAGGACATTGACATAACGCAGACTGCCTGTCCTGATGTCATTTTCACTGACGAGTTCAATATCATAGAAACCGAACCGGTCAAAAAGATCAACAAACCATAGCCAGGAATGTGAAGCACCCTTCCCGGTATAGATGCCTATCTTCGGGTAGCGCAACACCCTGTCATGGTCCTTGGGGAGAGAGGGAGCAATGCCGTCTTTACCTATCTGGCTGAAAAAGACCCTTTCACCTTGGACCAGTCTACTATTAATGCCTATGTAGTGTTCGGAGACATCCATGCCTTATGAAACGAGGTATCCTGAATTATGTTCAACTAACCGCAAATTGAGGCGATAACCTGGTCAAGCGTCTCGCCTGTCAGCTCCAGCCCGGTTCCAATACCGGCCAGCTCGAGCAGTTTTTCCTCACTA
>DATKYC010000416.1:0-3758 GCA_035528695.1 Acidobacteriota bacterium
CAAGGAGTTACCAGTTCAGATGATTTAATCGTCCAGCCATGGGTCGGTTTCAGCTGGGAAGGTTTTGTGATTGAACAGATCCTTATCTGTCTTGAAGCGCAGGGGACTCATCATGAAGCATACTTCTTCAGGACAAATGACGGGCACGAGCTTGATCTCCTTTTGATACTTAATGGTAAAAAGTGGGCCTTTGAAATCAAGCTTTCGGGTTCTCCTGGCAGGGATGAATTGGATCGATTAAAAAAGGCGGCAGCGATGGTGGGAGCTGACAGAAAGCTCCTTATCTCCAGGACAAGAAGAGAGATCGAAGGGGCGGATGTTGTTTCTACTAATCTTTACGGTGTGCTCAGGTTGCTGCAGAGTAAAAACAGTAAGAGTAAATGGGGACACCCTTAAATAACTAAATAACTCTATGAAAGTGGCAATTGCTTAACGCTCCTTGAGGCAGTAAATGAAGGCCTTTACCCCGACCGCAGAAAGCCACGGCTTTAATCCCGACCTTTTGTGGTCGGGATTACGGTCGGGCCTGCCCGCCATCGCTCTCGCTCAGGCGAGGCGGGCGGGATGTCGTGCCACTAAGTCCCGCCGTTCGCGAAGCGAATCGGCGAAACTAAGTGTTACCACGGGCTTGTCCGCCAGAAGTAAGGCGGACTTGCCCGTGGGCCTCCACAGGCGTCACGGATAATGATTGATTTGAATTTCTCGCTCAACAGTCAGGAATTGATGAGGTAAACTTCTAGCAGCTAAGGCGAAAAGAAGAGGAAAATGGGTGCTTGAAATGCGGCGTTTGTGCAGATGTGCTCGAGAGGGGGCTACAGACGGCTTGTGTCAATGCCTGCCCCAGCCACTGTATCTACTATCGGGATGTCTGGGAGATTACTCCAAAAACAGGTCCATATATCATAGCTTAAGATACTAGCCTTGACAGGGAAAAGGGGACGTCCCTATTCCCGGGAATTGCGCTTTACATTCCTTCTTTGGTGAAGTAATGAAGTAATAAGGAGTCTAAGATGAATATTGCAAAAAACTTAGAACGATCCGCATTCTACTTTCCCAACCGACCTGTCTTGAGCGAAGACTTGCCCGAAACCAGCTATGCCCAACTTAATGATCGAGCCAGTCGTGTGGCCACCGCACTCATCCAGATGGGCATTAAACCCGGCGACCACATCGGGCTTTGCGCACCCAATTCCGTTGATTGGATTGCCTTCTACTTCGGTGTGCTCAAGGCCGGCGCTGTGGCCGCGGCCCTATCCAGCCTGCTTAAACGTGATGAATTGTCTCTTTTGATCAACCACTCAAAGCCCAGGATCATTTTTACTTATGATGAAAAGTTGGATGAATTGGCCGAGTTAAGGGGAGATGAATACCTGGAAAAAATCATCAGCCCGGAAGGAGATCTGAATTTTGATCAACTATTGGAGATGGGGTCGGGGAGTTTCAATGCCCTTGATAGAGACCGCACCGATACGGCGGCCATCCTATATACCGGCGGCACAACGGGCATCCCTAAAGGAGTCATGCTCAGCCATGAGAATATAAACACCGCCATACACACCGTAGTTTTTAATGAGCGTTCTAATGAAACTGATAGGGCACTATGCTTCCTGCCCTTTAACCACGTCTTCGGGCAGATGCACATCATGAATGCGACTATACTGAGTGCCGGTTGCCTGGAGATGATGCCGGCATTTGATATGGACCGGGTTTTACATGCCATGGGAGCCGGGCGAGTGACCAAACTCTTCGCTGTGCCGACTATTTATGTCCGTCTATTAGCACTCGAGGGACTCAAGGAAAAACTGGGATCGGTTCGGTATTGTTTTTCAGCCGCCGCCAGCATGGCTGCGGACGTGGTCCGCCAGTGGAAGGAGCAAACCGGCCTGGCCATTTATGAAGGCTATGGCATGACTGAGGCTGCCCCGTGTGTAACCTATAACCATCATTACAGACATGTTATCGGATCTGTGGGGAACGAGGTGCCGGGCGTGGAAGTTCAGATTCGGGATCAGAACGGAGATCAAGTGAAACAAGGCCATGAAGGTGAGATCTGCATTCGTGGCCGAAATATAATGAAAGGTTATCTGAATAATCCTGAAGGAACGAAGGAGGCCTTTTGGGAAGGAGAATGGTTCCGTTCAGGTGACGTCGGCCTTTTTGACGATGATGGATACTTGTATATTGTAGACCGGATCAAAGATATGATTATTACCGGCGGAGAAAACGTCTATTCCCGGGAGGTGGAAGAGGTTCTTTACACCAGGCCGGAAGTCCAAGAATGCGCGGTCATAGGACTCCCGGATCCGGAATGGGGTGAGCGGGTGACGGCCTTTATCATCTTACAACAAGGTAAAACTTTTGATAAGAATGAACTAAGTGCCTATTTGAAGGCTCATCTCTCGTCCTTTAAGGTTCCCAAAGAATACTTGACAGTAAATGATTTCCCCAGGAGTCCAGCCGGAAAGATACTAAAGCGAGAACTAAAGAAACAATTTTTAGAGCGGCCATAAGATTGCTGTTGATTACAGGCAGTAAATTTAGTAAGGAAACAGAGGCGGATGAGTTTACATGAGCCGAAAGGGAAGCGGTTTTTGACTGGGATTAATTAAAAAGAGGTGAGCATGGCGCTGAGTAGGAGACTATGATAGGTGGAAACCGATAGGCAGGTTAAATTACGGATTGACAACCTCTCGCTTAGCTTTGGTGGCGTCACAGCCCTTAACCGCGTGAGCATGGATGTCAGGGATAACGAGATACTGGCTATCATTGGGCCGAATGGCGCCGGCAAGACCGCCCTGCTCAACTGCATAAATGGCTTCTACAAACCGCAAGAGGGCGAGATCTACTACGATGGGCAAAGAATTACCCGCATGCGCCCGGATAAGCTGGCGAAACTCGGCATTGCGAGAACCTTCCAAAATATTGAGCTGTACACGGGGCTCAGCACGCAAGATAACATCCTGGCTGCCCGGCACGTGCTGATGAAGCAAAATTTCGTCACCGGTGCGCTATACTTGGGCTGGGCACTTAAGGAAGAAATCAAGCACCGGCGGACTGTCGAGGAGATTATCGACTTTTTAGAAATGGCACCGATGAGAAAGAGGGTGGTTGGAGTTCTACCTTACGGCATGAGAAAAAGGGTTGAGCTGGGAAGAGCATTAGCGCTTGAACCGAAAGCACTGCTGCTTGACGAGCCGATGGCAGGGATGAATCTGGAGGAAAAGGAGGATATCGCACGATTTATACTTGATATATTTGAAGGTCAGGGAGACACCTATCCTGATACGCCTGTTCTGGGGGATGGTATTAGTTGTATCATCCTTGTCGAACATGATATGGGAGTGGTTATGGACATCGCAGACAGGATTATCGTCCTTGATTTTGGGCGCAAGATTGCCGAGGGCACCCCTGCCGAAATTAGGACTAACCCAGAGGTCATAAGTGCTTACCTGGGGAAGGAGGGATAGGCATAGTTGAGAGAACAAAGGGCTAAGCTAGATGAGACAAAATGCTACAAGTAAATAATATCGAAGTTATCTATATGAATGTTATTCAGGTGCTACGAGGCGTATCGCTCGAGGTAGGTGATGGCCAAATCGTTGCCCTGCTCGGGGCTAATGGCGGGGGCAAGACTACCACACTGAAGGCAGTATCAGGAATGCTCAAGACGGAAGAGGGAGAGGTAACCGACGGCAGCATTAATTTTGATGGTAAGAGGATAGACAGGTATGGTCCCGAGGATATTGCTGTTATGGGCA
>DATKYC010000417.1:0-2657 GCA_035528695.1 Acidobacteriota bacterium
AGATAAAGACGGCCTTGAAGAGTGGGTAGAATGAAAAGAATTAACATGATCGCCATCATTGATTACGAGGCTGGAAACCTCAAGAGCGTGGAGCGTGCCATTAAAAAACTGGGGATTCCATGCTGCACCACGCAAGACAAAGAAGAGGTCTTACGCGCTGAAAGGGTAATCTTTCCAGGAGTGGGTGCAGCAGGGAAGGCAATCGCTGACCTCAGGCACCTTGGTTTGGATAAGACTCTAGTGCAAGTCTTTGAAAAGGGCACCCCGCTCCTTGGAATATGTCTGGGCGCCCAGATAATACTTGAGAGGAGCCAAGAGAACAATACGGAGTGTTTGGGCTTATTGAAGGGAGAGGTAAAGCTATTCCCTCAATCTCTTTTCGCTGGGGGAAATGAGCGTCTGAAGATACCCCACATGGGGTGGAATGATGTCCGTCTTAGGAAGGGTCATCCTGTGCTCCAGGGAGTTATGCCAGCTGACGAGTTCTACTTTGTACATTCCTACTATCCTGTACCCGCGTCAGACAGGAACATAATCGGGACTACTACCCACGGTATCGAGTTTGCCTCCATTATTGGGTATAAGAATCTGATTGCCACGCAGTTCCATCCGGAAAAGAGCGGAAAACCTGGCCTCAGGATACTTGAGAATTTCTCCAGCTGGAGCGGCCGTTACTAAGAAGACTCCAAAACGACGCGTTAACCCTGTCCAAAGGCTTTCGGTAATTGAGATAAAGGCTTATTATGCTGAGTAAAAGGATAATACCCTGTCTCGACGTGAAGGATGGAAAGACTACTAAGGGTATAGAATTCAAAGAGAACGTGGATATCGGTGACCCAGTGGAAATGGCCCGGTTCTACTATGAAGAGGGTGCGGATGAGCTTGTCTTTTATGATATTACTGCGTCGAGCGAGGGGCGGGATATCATGATAGATGTGGTACACCGGGTAGCGGAGGAGATCTTTATCCCTTTTTCGGTGGGTGGGGGAGTGAGAACCATTGAGGATATGCGCAGGGTCCTTTTGGCCGGGGCGGAAAAGGTGAGTGTGAATAGCGCGGCAGTAAAGGACCCTACTATAGTTTCCAAAGGGGCCGAGGCCTTTGGAAGCCAGTGTATTGTGCTGGGAATGGATGTGAAAAGTGTGAACCCTTCTCCGAAGATCCCTTCAGGGTATGAAATCGTGATCCATGGCGGCAGGATACCCACAGGTATTGATGCCATTTCGTGGGCAAAGGAGGCCGAGAGGCTGGGGGCAGGGGAGATATGCCTCAATTCAATTGATGCAGACGGCACCCAAGAGGGCTATGAAATTATTCTCACCTCACTTATCTCCGAAAGCGTGAATATCCCAGTAATTGCCTCAGGTGGTGCAGGAAATATAGATCATATCTATGAGGTGCTCACTGAAGGAAAAGCAGACGCTGCGCTGGTAGCATCTGTTGTCCACTACGGGACATATACTATTCGGCAGATAAAGGAAGCGCTGGACAGAAGAGGTGTAAAAGTTCGTAAGACCTGGAGACAATGACCGACACAGACTAGGCGCATAAAAATTTAAGTAAAGGTTAATATGTCTTGGAAAGAGGGCGAGTATGAAAAAGGTTGAGGCTATTATTAAGCCGTTTAAGCTGGATGAAGTTAAGGATGCGGTATTGAAGTTAGGGGTGAGCGGTATAACCATCTCGGAGGTGAAGGGATTCGGAAGGCAGAAGGGGCACAAAGAGATCTACCGGGGAGCCGAGTACGTGGTTGATTTTCTCCCAAAGATCAAACTCGAGGTGGTCGTTGCCTCTGATATGGCCCTCAGGGTCGCTGAGACCATTCGGGAACACGCCTATACCGGACAAATAGGGGATGGAAAAATATTCATTTTCCCGATAGAGAAGGCGGTTCGTATTCGTACGGGAGAAGAAGACAGGGACGCCATCTAAGGCATTGAACGATTCACAACACGTTGTGCAAGATTTTCTAGAATCAAGGGAGGCCTTGATTCGAGAAAACCTGAGACAAGAGTCAGGGGGCCGCACGGCGCGTAAATATGCGGACCTGATGGATCGCCTTGTCCGCGCGCTGTTTATTGAGGCAGGATTCAGGGATAAAGTTAGTGCGGCCCAAAGGGATGACCTGATAGTGCTGGCTCTGGGCAGTTACGGCAGGCGTGAACTGTGCCTTGAATCGGACGTAGATCTGATGGTGATCCACCGAGGCAGGCTCTCACCGGAGATGGCCAGGATTATTCCCAGGGTTACCTATCCTCTCTGGGATGCGAAACTAGAGGTAGGCCATTCCGTACTCACGGTCCAAGAATGTATACGTCTTGCACTCACTGATTTTAGAGTCCTCACCTCAGTGATGGATGCCCGTTTTCTGCTGGGATCCCGCACTTTCTATAAGCTTTTCGAGGATGCCTTCTGGTCTAGGATCGAGCGGGAAAAGGGATCTCTGCTCAAGGAATTTCTCACATATCGAGAAAAGAGGGCTGAGAGATATGACAACGAAGGCTATTTTGTAGAACCCGATATCAAAGAAGGGCTTGGCGGGCTGCGGGATCTTCACTTCATGGCATGGATCGCGCGGCTCTATTTCAGGTGTAAACGTCTCAGTGAGATCAGGCGGTTTGCCCTCTTCTCCCATTTCGAGTTAGAAAAGCTCGGCC
>DATKYC010000418.1:0-7795 GCA_035528695.1 Acidobacteriota bacterium
GGGAGGTACACGTGGAGATTTTAGAGAGGGCATTGCAGGAATCACGAACTACACTTTCAGAGTACGAATCGAAAGGGCTCTTACGGGCATATAACATCCCGGTTACCCGCGAAATAGAAGCGGATGATCAGAATAAACTTATGAAAGCTATGCAGGAGATAGGGTTCCCTCTGGTAATGAAGGCCTGCGGTCCGCAATTGACACACAAGACGGAACGCGGGCTGGTTCGCGTCGATATCCGAAACGAGCAGGAAGCCATCAGTGCATTTCGGGAGATCATGAATGAGATAGGACGTGATGAAGGTCGCGTGTTGGTCCAGGAGATGGTGAAAGGGCAGAGAGAACTCGTTGTGGGGCTTACCCGGGACCCTCAATTCGGGCCATGTGTGATGTTTGGTCTGGGCGGCATTTTTACCGAGATCCTAAAAGACATCTCTTTCCGTGTTGCGCCGATCGAAAAAAGAGATGCCCTTGAAATGATGCAGGATATAAAGGCGCGAAAAATCCTGGGAGCGGTGCGAGGCATGCCAGCGGCGGACCTCGACCAACTCGCAGATATCCTGATCAAGGTGGGCACCATCGGTCTTGAAAATCCACAGATAAAGGAAATCGACATCAACCCTGTAATCCTTGCCGGCAGTCAGCCCATCGCGGTTGACGCGCTGGTCGTACTGACTCCCTAAAAACCATTATACCACCCTTTTCAGCCCCGGCTAAAATAGATTGGCGATTTGCTTTAGCACTGTGTGGCCTTAAGGGGCAATTTTTCCCTTGACACCGTAATAGCAAATAAATACGATGAAAACCGACTGTGTACTCAGTCGGTTTTCATCTCCTCTTTTGTGAAGGTCGATATGTCAAAAAAAGAGGCAATCCTCCAAGTCGCCACTCAGCTTTTCTGCGAAAAGGGATTCAAGAATACCTCTATGGCTGAGCTTTCCAAATATACTGGCGCGGCCGAGGGCACGATCTTCTATCATTTCAAGAACAAAGAAAAACTCTTCCTTTCCATCCTGGAGAACCTCAAAGAAAACATTGTAGACGAGTCAGACTGCTATGTGGCAAAGAGTCAATTCGAGACCGGTCTAGGCATGATGGAGGGCGTCATCTCATTCTTTTTTGGTCTGGCCGGGTCAATGGAAGGACGGTTTCTTCTTCTGCACCGCCACGATGCCTACGAGCTCGCCGAGGTCAATCCCATCTGTAGGGGGCTTCTCGAGGATATTTACAGTTGCCTTGTAGACATCTTCGAACAGGCCATTTTGCGGGGACAAAAGGATGGCTCCATTGGAGACATGCCCGCAAGAAAGACTGCCTTGATCATCTTTGCGATGGTCGACGGCCTGGTCCGCTTAAAAACCTATAACCTTTACGACGCGGGGGCGCTTTACAACGAGCTCGTGGAGGCATGCCGTAGAATGCTTCACAACACACAAATCTCACAAACGGTAAGTCTTAATGCTCACTAGCTTTTTCCCATTCCTAGGATGGTTTAAGAACTACGGCCTCGACAAACTGAGAATTGACGCTGTTTCAGGGCTCACAGTCGCGCTGGTGCTTATTCCCCAGTCCATGGCCTATGCACAACTGGCGGGGCTCCCATCCTATTACGGGCTTTATGCGTCTTTCCTGCCTCCTATGATCGCAGCCCTCTTCGGCTCAAGCCGGCAACTCGCAACCGGTCCTGTCGCAGTGGTTTCGCTCATGACCGCTGCGTCACTTGAGCCGCTCGCCACGGCCGGCACTGAGGGATACATCGCTTATGCCATTCTGCTGGCCCTTATGGTTGGGATTTTCCAGTTTGCCCTTGGCTTACTCAGACTCGGTCTCGTGGTCAATTTCCTCTCCCACCCGGTCGTCAATGGCTTCACCAACGCAGCAGCCATTATCATCGCCACCTCCCAGTTGTCCAAGATGTTCGGAGTACACGCGGATAAGGGTGAGCACCACTATGAGACCATACTATGGGTGATTAAGGCCGCCATGCACTACCTACATTGGCCAACCCTGCTCATGGGGGCACTTGCCTTTGGGATTATGTATGGTCTCAAGCGAATCTTGCCCAATGTCCCCAATGTGCTCGTGGCAGTGGCCATGACCACGGTCATTTCCTGGGCCGTTGGCTTCGAGCATAATCTCCACGTAAATATTGCAACCATTGAGTCGCCAAGGGCCAGTGAACTGATTACGAGATTCAACAGCAGAGCCAGTGCTCTGCAACTCCTTGGCGAAAAACGCAGCGTCGGGAACAAGGCCTTGGAGGAAGCTAAGAGGTCAAAGGATATTCTTGCCGTACTCGACGCCCAGCACGCAGCAAGCGTCATCGACATCAAGATCAAACAGCTCACGCACCAAACGCATATGTATCGTGAGCAGATAAGAAACTTGCTCTTCGCAGGTGTTAGGCAGCCCAACGGTTCGCTCAAGTTCTATCTTAAAGATGAAGTTCCGGAGGGGGTTAAAGACGACAGCCGGACCTGGCGCGTCAAGGTGGGCAACAATCCCATCAACACAGATAAACTGCTCATGGGGGGCGGTGGCGAGGTGGTCGGCAACATCCCCAAAGGCCTGCCCGCCATGACCATGCCCAGCATCGACCTCAATGTCATAGTGCACCTCTTGCCCTTCGCAGCCATCATCTCACTGCTTGGCTTCATGGAGGCCATCTCCATTGCAAAGGCCATGGCCGCTAAGACAGGTCAGCGCCTCGATCCCAACCAGGAACTCATAGGCCAGGGTCTCGCCAATATCTGTGGCGCCATCGGCAAGAGCTACCCAACCTCCGGTTCATTCTCGAGGTCCGCGGTGAACCTCCAGTCCGGAGCGATTTCGGGCCTCTCCAGCGTGTTCACCAGTCTGGCGGTGGTCATCGTACTCCTGTTCTTTACCCCACTTCTCTACCACCTGCCCCAGTCAGTGCTTGCGGCGGTTATCATGATGGCGGTCATCGGTCTCCTGAACCTCCGCGGTTTCATCCACGCCTGGAGGGCAAAGTGGTATGATGGTGCCATCTCAATCATATCTTTTGTTTGTACCCTTGGTTTTGCCCCACATCTGGACAGGGGGATTATGATAGGAGTGTTTCTCTCGCTGCTCGTCTTCCTGTACAAGAGCATGAGGCCCACAGTTGCGTCCCTGTCCTGGCACAAAGACGAGGACCTTCGCGACGCGATGGTCCATGACTTAGAGGAGTGCAAATACATTGACCTTATTCGTTTTGAAGGACCACTCTTTTTCGCTAATGCGAGCTACCTGGAAGACCAGATTAACAAGCGCATAATGGCAAAGAAGGATATTAGACATATCATTATCGCATGCAATGGCATCAATGATATGGATGCATCTGGTGAGGAAGCATTATCCCTTATTGTGGATAGGGTGAGAAGCGCAGGTATCCAGATCTCCCTGAGCGGGGTGAATGAGGCTGTGATGGCAGTGTTGAAACGCACCTACTTGATCGAAAGAATAGGCAGAGCCCATATATACCCGAATATGGAAAGGGCCATCTGTGCGGTTCACGACCACGCGCACACGGGTACTCAGGAGGGCACGTGTCCCCTCACCATAGTGTGTCGTATCGTGAGGCATGAGATGCAATACGAGAAGAGGGAATCCCCATGTCTATCATAAGTATATTCAGCGGCATATTTTGCAGGGCAGAATCTGTTGTCCGGGAATTGCAGACCAGAACTGGATATAATCTGGTCACGGATCACGACATTGTGGCGGAGGTCAGTAGGCTTTCCGGCATGGCGGCGAGTAAGATCAACCGGACTTTCTCTGCCAAGACCTCTGTGTTCAACCAGTTCACTCACGAGAGGGAACGTTCCATTGCCTGGCTCAGGCTCGCCCTCGCCCAAGAACTCTTAGGTGATAATCTTATCGTTCTTGGGTTTACAGGACAGCTCATCCCGAGAGAAATCAGCCACGTGCTTAGGGTCTGTCTTATCGCGGATATGAAATCCAGGATCTCCACTGCAAAGAAAAAACAGGGGCTCTCCGAAAAAGAAGTGGCCAAACTCATCCACAGGCAGGATGAGGACCGAGTCGCCTGGGTTGAGAGCCTCTTCAAACATAAGGATCCCTGGGAGTTTACCCTCTACGATATGATCATTCCCATGGACAAAAGGGGTAGAGAAGAGGCAGTGACCCTTATTGTGGAGAACCTGGGTAAGGACGTACTCAAACCAACAGAGAGTTCGAAAAACGCAGCTGAGGATTTTCTTCTCGCTGCCAGGACCCAGGTGGCCTTAGCAAAAGAGGGCCACAACGTGGGTGTGAGCGCAAGGGACGGCTCGGTTACCCTGACAATCAACAAGCAGGTGCTGATGCTGAGTCGGCTCGAGGAGGAACTTAAGTCCATAGCGGATAAGGTGCCCGGCGTCAACTCTATTGAAATCAAGGTGGGCAAAGACTACCACAAGGCAGACATCTACCGTAAATACGACTTCGAAGTGCCCTCAAAGGTCCTCCTCGTAGACGACGAGCGTGAGTTCGTCCAAACCCTCTCAGAGCGGCTGCTTATGCGCGACATGGGCTCTGCCGTGGCCTACGACGGCGAATCAGCACTTAACTTGGTGAACGAGGACGAGCCAGATGTCATGATTCTGGACCTCAAAATGCCTGGCATTGACGGCATCGAGGTCTTGCGACGGGTTAAGAAGACCCGTCCAGACATAGAGGTCATCATCCTTACTGGCCACGGGTCGGAGGCCGATAGGGAGGTGTGCATGAAACTCGGGGCCTTTGCCTATCTGCAAAAGCCTGTTGATATAGATCTATTGAGCAAAACGCTCAAGAAGGCCAACGAAAAAATTCGCCAAAAAAAGGCTTCAAAGAAAGGGTAATCCTCAATTTCTCGAAGTTTGTTGCACGTTTGGCTACTGTGAGCAGAAAACTATAATCTTATAGCTCTGGATCGCACATGTCGTTCCTAGGGAAACTGAAACCGAAATTCTGGGATTATCAGGATGTCGCGGCAGGCCCGTTCAAGCATTTGTTCAATTTTCGCCGCATATGGAAGCTCGCGGTTTTCCTTACGGCCGGGGTGGTACTTGTGCCGCTGATTTTCATAACAGTGATTGACTACAAAGTCACCCAGAATGGCATAGAATCCGAAATCCTTCTACGCACCTCCCGGCTCGTGTCAAATACGTGGCGTACAGTCTCGTTCTTCCTGGTCGAACGAAGGTCCGCGCTGGATTTCATTGTCCAGGACAACACCTTCGAGCAGTTAAACGATCCGGCACGACTCGCTGAAATCCTCAAGAACCTCAAAAAAGGGTTCGGTGGATTCGCAGACCTTGGGGTGATCGAGTCTTCGGGTAGGCAGAGAACCTACGTGGGGCCTTACAAGCTTGAAGGCATGGATTATAGTGACCAGGACTGGTTCAAGGAAGTCCTTGACCGCGGCGTATACATCAGCGATGTCTTTCTGGGGTTCCGGCAGGTCCCACATCTGGTCATCGCGGTGAAGCACCAACTCGCTGACGGCTCCTTTTATGTACTGAGGGCAACCCTTGACACCGAACGGTTCAAAGACCTGCTTTCCCACCTGGAAGTAAGTGGATTGGGGGATGCGTTCATCATTAACCGCCAAGGCATCTTACAAACTCCATCACGACATTACGGAAAGGTTCTCGACAAGATCTCCATGGCTGTGCCGGAGTACTCCCAAAAGACACTGGTGTTCGAAGACAAAAACCCTGACGCTAATCCCCTTATTGTTGGCTACGCGTACATTGTCGACACGCCCTTCATCCTGATGATCGTCAAAAAAAAGCGGGAACTCATGAAACCCTGGTACAAGACCCGCATGGAACTCATCGGGTTTCTTGCGGCCAGCATTACCATTGTCCTACTCGTGATCCTGGGCGTGGCCACCTACCTGGTTAGTAAGATACACCTGGCAGACCAGAAGCGGGTCATGACTCTACACGAAGTGGAGTACTCTAATAAAATGGCCTCGCTAGGGCGCTTGGCCGCAGGTGTAGCCCATGAGATCAACAACCCCCTTGCTATCATCAACGAGAAGGCTGGACTCATTAAAGATATGCTGACTCTCAATGAGAAATCTACTGGCACGCAAAAGCTGATCGGTCTCGCAGATGCGGTCATTTCTTCAGTAGAGCGGTGCGGGACCATCACCAAGCGGCTCTTGAGCTTCGCACGGCATACCGACGTAAGCACACAGCCCCTTAACCTGAGTGAAGTAATCCGTGAGGTGCTCGGTTTCCTGAGCAAGGAGGCCGAGTACAGGTCCATTGCGGTCTCCGTGGAGGTCTCCGAAGATATTCCCCAGTTTGAAAGCGACCGGAGCAAGTTGCAACAGATCTTTCTCAACCTACTCAACAACGCCTTCGCGGCCTTGAGCGACGGCGGGCGTCTTGATATCGCGGTACGACGGGTGGACAAGGACTTCGTTTCGGTCACTTTCACTGACAACGGGTCTGGCATCCCTGAGACAGATATCAAGCGCGTCTTTGAGCCCTTTTTTACCTCTAGGGCGAAAGAGGGCGGAACTGGTCTTGGCCTGTCCATCACCTACGGTCTTGTCCAGGAAATCGGTGGCAGTATCAGCGTGAAAAGCCAAGTGGGAAAGGGAACAAGCTTCATCATCACCCTGCCACTTAGAATGAAACAGAAAAGAGGTGATACAGATGCAAGTATTACTAGTAGACGATGAAAAGGAATTGGTCTCCACCTTGGCAGAGCGGCTCTCCCTCAGGGGGATTAACGCGGACTGGGTAACCAGTGGAGAAGAGGCACTGAAGCGCGTAGAAACCAGGACCTATGACCTCGCCCTTCTGGACATAAAGATCCCCAAGATCAGTGGGATCAAACTGAAAAAAAAATTACAGGATAAATGTCCTAACCTCAAATTTATTTTCATGACAGGGCACGGATCCGGAGAGGATTTCAATGCAGGTTCGGCCGAGGCCGGAGCTGCCTACTACCTGGTCAAGCCGATCAATATCGAGGCACTGGTCAAAAAAATGAATGAGATCCTCATGGAAAAGGGAGGTGAGCAATGAGCTGTAAATGGGACACAATCGGCGAGGCTGGGCTTCAATTCTTCGGCAAGATTTCAGCCTCAATCTCCCACGAGATAAAGAATACCTTGGCCATCATCAACGAAAATGCCGGGCTCCTGGAAGACTTCAGCCTTATGGCCGATAAAGGGTTGCCCCTTGATCCTGAACGGGTCAAGACCCTAGCCGGAAAGATTATGGCCCAGATCCAGCGGGCGAACGGGATCGTTAAGAAAATGAACAGGTTCGCCCACAGCGTAGACGACTCGGTAAAGACCGTCGATCTGAAGGAAATCCTAGACTTTGTGGCTACCCTTTCAGCCAGGTTGGCTTCCATGCGTGGAATTACGCTGGAGCTGAAGCCAGCCACGAGCCGGGTGACCATAACGACAATCCCCTTTTTTCTTGAAAACATCATTTGGCTGTGCCTAGACTTGTCCATGGAGGCGGTTGGCAGGGAAAAAACAGTGGGCCTCGTTGCCGAAGAATCGGAAAAGGGCTCACGTATAAGGTTCACACAGCTCGAGGGTCTCGCGGATACCCTCACCGATAGGTTTCCGGCGGATCCGGAAAAGGCCCTTCTCGGGGCGCTCAAGGCTGAGCTCGCGGCAGATTTCACGGCCGAAGAGCTTGTCCTTTACCTGCCCAGAGACATCGGTCGCTAATCACCAGAAGGATAATCCGTTAGTAAGAACAATACACCATTATTTTTTGAGGAGTCTGACCATGGCTGAAAAAGTGTTGCTCGTTGACGACGAACAGGA
>DATKYC010000419.1:0-2939 GCA_035528695.1 Acidobacteriota bacterium
CTGGGGTAAAGCCAGAGTAATCAGCACTAACCTCTTCAAGGAAACGGTAACAGTTCAATTATTGGATAATGAGGTGGTTAAAGAGATAGCTCTGGACGAATTAATTCAACCGGAAGAAAAGTTGTAGTTTTTTTAGGAACACGATTAAAATTGGAGCAAATTGAAGGGGTTAAGTTAATTCAAAGAGGGTAGATATTTTTGCCATTCACCATGATTATTGAGAAGGTGATAGGGAATATAGAAGCCATCATTACGGGGAGAACGCGGCTGGCACAGCAATTTCATCCTTGCTTCCTCCGGCGTACGTCCGCCTTTACGCCTGTTGCAAGGAATGCAGGCACTGACCACATTATCCCAGGTGTGCATCCCACCCCGCCGCCGCGGGATAACATGGTCTAAGGTAAGCTCCTTGGTCTGCCGGCCACAGTACTGGCAGGTATATTGGTCACGGTTAAATACCTCGAGCCTGCTCAATTTTTTCTGATGCCGAGGGCGTCTGACCATATAAACGAGTCGAATTACTGAAGGTATTTGAAATACCTGGGTAACAGAGTGAATCTCACCCCTGCTATTTTCCAACACCTCAGCTTTGCCACGAAATATCAGCACTACAGCCCGGCGCGTGCGACACACGTTAAGAGGCTCATAGCTCTGATTAAGCACGAGAACCGGAGAATCTATCATAGCCAAAACCTGGTTATCAGCGATTGAGCTATTTTAGCAAGCCTTTCTGGCCAGTGCAACAGTTCGAACCTCTAGTAGTGGGTCAATTTGAAACTAATGAAAATGAGCGTAAAAACGGTGATAGGGAATAGTGGCTCAAATTTTCATTTTTGGGTGAGGGTTATAGTTGGAGAATCTTTTGCCAAAGGCTCTCACTTTGCCGGTCGCTTGAGGCTTTGAATTCCATAACTAGTCAGACCACCAATTGCCCCTAACCCTGCCGTAACAACTAATACGAAAGGGGGTATAAACCCGTCTCCTATATAAGCCACTTCCATCGCGCACCAGTACACCACAGTTGCAGGTATTGCACAGAGAGCTCCTGCCAGAACATTCTTCCGTCTTGAGCCCCCTGTTATCGCCCCGGCAACTATTCCCGCAATAATCATCCCACCATAAAAAAGGAGGGCCGAAGCAATAGCACTCCCTGGCCAAGAAGGGGGCTCCCCAGAAGGGGGCGAAAGCAAGCTCAGATATAGTGGTGGACCAGCGACCACCAGTGCCATTATCACGGAGCCTATTAACACTCCCCATATCAGGCGTTTCATCCTTCACACGCCACCTTTCAAAAGAATGTCATCTATCCAAAACGAACCTGTATAAACCTCTACCTATCCCCTAACCTTCTCCCTTATCAACTCCCAATCAGGATTGCCGTGCTCAAAGAAAGATTTGAAATTATCCTTCAGCCACTCGTAAAACATAAATAATCCTCGTAGGACATCTTGTCATCATGGGAAATATACTTAATGCCTACATTATACGGAGGAGAGGTAACAACTAAATCAATCGTCCCTTCTTCAATACAGCCTATCTTTAGAAAATCGACATTGTAAATTGGTATTGACCCTTGCTGGAAATAAGATTCAGCCTTGGATATAACCTCATAAAGAGCAAGGCCTTCGGCTAGTGAAGGAACTTCAAGGCGCTGGCTTTTCCTTAGAAATCTGTCAAGGTCTTTTTGTTTGAATCGTCTGTGCCCCGTCGAAGTTTTCTCCGGCGAAAGCAAGCCACGCTTCTCCATGCGGTAAACAGTGGACCGACTTACCCCAAGATAGCAGGCAGCCTCGCTTGTGCCGTACATAGCCTTATATTCCGTCATGACTTTCCTTATCTTTCGCACTAGTATTGATACCTTTCATTCACTCCCAGACTTCGTCTTCGGCAAGGTCTTCCTCCAAGCTTAATTCGTCGGCCTCGTCCTCCATATAATTGAAGGGGCCTTCATGGCTGAGGGATTCTTTCCGGAACAAGAAGGGGCGAGAGAAGAGCCTCCCTATCTCGGCGCCGCATTCGGGGCATCTCCTCAGCGGTTCATCATTTATTCCTTGCCTGACCTCGAACTTGCTCTTACATAGCTTGCAGTGAGCACCGTTTTTTGATTTATATTCATAAATTGGCATCGCACCCTCCCTTCATCCTCCCCCTTCGAGGGAGAGGAGATTAGTTATTTCCCACAGCAATGCTTGTATTTCTTGCCTGAGCCGCATGGGCAGGGGTCATTACGTCCAACTTTCTTGCCCACCGGAACCGCCTCCTTCTTTTTTGGAGCTTCCTTGGTAATACCGACATGGTAAATGCTATGGGCAACGTCATGCTGAATGCTGGCTAAGAGGGCTTCAAACGAGGCATGACCTTCCCTCTTATACACTACCAGCGGCTGTTCCTGACCAACAGCCCGCAGACCTATCCCCTGACGCAAATGCTCCATTTCAGTAAGGTGGTACATCCATAACCGGTCAATAATTCGCAACATTACCAGTCGCTCCGCTATTCGCATGTTATCAGGGCCCAACTCCTGCTCCCGCTGGTTGTAAAGCTCGATGGCATAATCAGCCAACTTTTCTGCGATTTGCTCGTCGTTGAGTTCGGAGAGCCCATCGCTTCTGAACTGCGGAGGCAGTGGGAAAATAGAGGATATATCCTCAAGTAAACTGGATAGGTTAGATCGCTCTTCACCCTCTCCTTCTTCCTCTCCCTTCAAGGGAGAGGAAAGGTGAGGGCTGCTGAGATGTCTGGCTACCAGGCTTTGGATTTCGTCCTGAACCATAGATGTTATATTTGCCTTAAGGTCGGCGCCGCTGAGGATTTTTCTCCTCTCGGCGTAAATTACCTCGCGGTGCTTGTTAATAACATCGTCATATTCCACCAGGTGTTTACGGATACTGAAATTGTGTCCTTCGGTCTGGACCTGGGCATTGGTCATAGCCTTATTG
>DATKYC010000420.1:0-3425 GCA_035528695.1 Acidobacteriota bacterium
ATTTTCTCTGCGGCGATTTCCACTGGAAAAAACTGTGGCACCTGGATCCGGAGCCCCTTTACAAACATGTGAGTCCTGCACTTACCTCAAGGGAGGGGACCGATTACGAGGTGGCTCAGAATTCTCCCGACTTTGTCAGTAGAGATCAGACTTATGCGTGACCTCTTAACCATGGGAAGCCTTTTCCATGCGCCCTGACCCTGTGGTTGTAGTCGGGACCACTCCGGACTATATATTTAAGATTCACAAGAAATACCCGGAAGCAGCATGCTTTGTCATCGATTCTCGGTTCCTCAATAATACCCTTCCCCAATCTATTGACAAATCTTCACTTCTCTTCTGCTCACTGGAAAACCATGAAGAGACGTTGAGGTCACTGGACCGCTATTTGTCTTTAAACAGACTTTCTCCTCAAGGCGTCGCCTGCTTTGATTGTGAGTCTCTGATTCTTGCAAGTAAAATCGCAGTCAAGTTAGGTAAACCATTTCCCCCAACGGATGCCATTATCCAAGCGAGAAACAAGTTCGAGTCAAGAAGAATCTGGACCGAGGCTGGCGTTCCTTCCCCACGTGCCATCGTTGTCTCCGGACTAAGAGAAACACTTGAGTTCTTTCACAAAATTGAAAAGGAAATTGTACTAAAACCTATATCGGGAAGTGGAAGTGAGCTCTTATTCCAATGTGATAACCTAGGGGAGATTCAAAGATCAGTCCGAATCATGGAAGAAGAACTTCCCAAGAGGAGGTCAAACCCCCTTTTCAGACCGATCCCCGGCACATCTAGGGCAGTCCCCATTGACCCGTGTCGGTCCTGGATCGCTGAAGAGCTAGTCTACGGGCCTGAGTTTAGTTGCGACTTTTTCCTTCATAACGGTCAAATAGCCTTCTTAAGGGAAACAGGAAAGGTTAAAGCTCCCCATGAGACATTCGGTTCCGTTCTCGCGTACACATTCCCTCCTTCATATCCGGAAGAGTTCTCTCTGGAAAGGCTTTCTCGAGTGTTGAAAAAGGCTGCGGGCTCATTGGGGTTCACTTGGGGACACTTTATGGTGGACTACATTTTCCACAATGGTCAACCCGTGATCATTGAAATGACACCCCGCCCTGGTGGGGACTCAATCCCGGATCTCGTGGAAATCGCCACGGGGTATGATCTCCTTGGCGGACACTTGGACATCGTGGCAGGAAAATTCAGTCCTTTGAAAACCCCGGATATAACCCCTGAGGCGTTTGCGAGCATAAACATCTATGCGCAAAAGGAAGGGATAATTACCTGTATTGACCCATCAGCGATTACTGCACTTTCATGGGTAAAGGCGCTGCTCGTAAAAAAGGGTTTGGGTGAGCGGATCATTCTTCCTCCTGCTGACTACGACAATAGGCTTCTTGCCTGCTGTATTATCTCTAAAGAATCCACTTGGGACCTTGTCTCTATTTACCGCTATCTTCAAGACCTCCTGAGGGTCTCGATCTGGGGTCATGACTACGAGTCAAAGGATTAAAATCGTCAAAAGAGGTGCAAAGGATTGATGCCTGAAGCCGGACACAAAAAAACCCAAGTTCTTGGCGAGCGGTCTCATAAAAAAAGGCATAATCAGGCCATATCCAGACTAACTCCTGTCTTCGTTAAGGCTCTGAGGGGCCGCGCAAAAACGCTTCCTAAAAAAACCCTTAAGGAGTACGTGAACTCCATAATAGATAAGAGCGAATTATTCTTGACGAGCGCCTCCCGATTCGGAACACCACAGTATTTCTTTCACGAACCATCCCTCTCCTCACAGATAGCCAAATTCCAGAAAGCCTTTTCGAAATATTTCGATCGATACCAAATATTTTATGCCCTCAAGAGTAACTCCTTTCCGGGCATTTGCAAGCGTGTTGTGGAAGCGGGCATGGGCCTTGACGTGTCAAGCGGATTAGAGCTCTGCATGGGTCTCACTACGGGGTGCAAAGATATCATTTTCAGTGGACCTGGAAAGACCGACGAGGAGCTCCTCCTTGCCATCAGGCATCGGCAAAGGCTAACCTTGCTCTTAGACAGTATGGGCGAGCTTGAAAGACTCTCTGCGCTATTGAAAAGGCAAAAATGCCGTGGAGAGGGTCTAAAGGTAGGGATACGCGTCCGCAGTTCTCACCAGGTAGTATGGAACAAATTTGGAATTCCCCTGGGGGATCTTGCTGCCTTTCTAGAAAAAGCCATGTCAGTTGAAGGTGCTGAACCCTGTGGCATCCAGTTCCATACGAGCTGGAATCTGAATCCCACCGCCCAAATCACTATGCTAAATGAAATCGGTTCGCATATCCGCAAACACGTACCGGCAAATCTCTTGCAATCTCTTAGATTCCTCGATGTCGGTGGCGGCTTCTGGCCAGAGCAAGGTGAGTGGCTTAATCCACAAAATACCCTCAAAGGGAAGCTAATCCAACTCCTTGATCCAGTGGCTCGATTCAGTTTGAGACATTACTATGTTGATGCAAGTCCCCTTGAGCATTTTGCAAGCGAGATAGCTGAGGCCCTTTCACGACAGGGCCCACCTCTGCGTGACGTCGAGGTCTGGGCAGAGCCGGGCAGGTGGATTTCAACCCCTGCTATGCATATTCTCCTCAGGGTGGTTGACAAGAAGGACCCCCGGACAGTAATTACCGATGGCGGCACCAACCTCTTGGGCTGGGAACGTCCATTGAACGAGTTTATTCCCCTCATCAACCTCACAAAGCCCTCGCTCCAGGAGCGTTCCTTCAAAATTTTTGGTTCTCTCTGCACGCCCTACGACATTTGGGGGACCTCAATTTTTGGAGGTTCAATTGAGCCTGGAGATGTCCTTGTCGTTCCAGACCAGGGGGCATATACCTACTCCTTAAGACAATCCTTCATTAAACCCCTGCCCGGGGTGATCCGTTACGATGGGAAATCTTTAGAGGAGATTGAACAGGGAGAAAAAATCTACTCTTCCTGAATCGCGATCAGAAACCAGGTGAGCCTTGACCAGGCTTGCACAAAACAAGTCCATTAGGCTAGAATATGACCTAACAAAGGATGCCTTCCTTGCTACACAGGATCGCCGGCCAATGTCTATAACAAGAAAATTATTATATAGTATGCTTTTCTCAGTCCTGGTCTTATTCGCACCTTCAGCAATTCATGCCCAGGACGCGGGGGATTTTGCCCGTCTCAGGGAGCGCATGGTCACACAGCAGATCATTGCGAGGGGCATAGAAGATCCAGGGGTAATAGCTGCGATGAGAAGGGTGCCTCGACACCTTTTTGTGCCTGAAAGTAACCGTGCCTTCTCTTACGGAGATCATCCGCTGCCGATCGGAGAGGGTCAAACCATTTCTCAACCCTATGTCGTAGCCTTCATGACTGAGGCGCTAGACCTTAGACCTGAGGCCAGGGTCCTAGAAATAGGCACAGGCTCCGGATAC
>DATKYC010000421.1:0-3629 GCA_035528695.1 Acidobacteriota bacterium
CTCGCGCTTCTTTTGGGTTGGATGGGTCGAACACAGGTACCTTTGCAAGGCGGGCCATGAGGCGGGTATCCTGTTCAGTCTGTGACGAATGAGGACCTGGATCATCACACGATATGATTAATAGTCCAGCGGTGGTTCCAAGATAGGCCGCGCTCATAAGTGAATCAGCGGCCACGTTCAGCCCGACCTGTTTCATGCAACAGGCCGCCCTTTTTCCGGAAACAGCGGCAGCAAAGGCTGTATCCAAAGCCACCTTCTCGTTGGTAGACCATTCTGTATAGGTGTTGAGGCCTTCCAACTTAGCTAGGCGAACGACCTCGGGCAAGATCTCGGAGCTTGGGGTACCGGGATAAGAACTTACCACCTGACAGCCGGCCTCCAACAATCCCAGTGCGATGGCGCCATTTCCCAAAAAGATTTCTTCTCGAATCATTGGCATTTCTTGGTTTTCTTGGCCTCTTCTATCAATTCCACCAACGAGATGATTTTTGGTTTAGGAGGGCGGCCGAAGACCTTTCCCCACTCTTCAGGGGTCAGTTCCATCCTCATAAATTCCTCTACCAGGAAGTAGTCATACCAGCAATCAAGGGTTTTGAAACAGGGTAGGCCGTAATTCTCTGAGCGGCAATATGAAAAAGATATCTCATGTCCCAGCCTGGGACACCGGATCTTATGCTCATCACCCGGCGGTGTGCTTTTCATTTTCATCTCCTGACTTGGGCAGACAAAAAATGGTCCCGGAGACCAAGAGGTCTCCGGGTTGGCTTGCTGGATCGATTCTGTTGGTTTGAAGGCTTCCTATCCCGTGTATTGCTTGGGTTTAGGAAAGGGTGCAATATCTTTTAAAGCCCTTTGGATTTCTTCCTCCGGAAGCGCATAGTCTGAAAGAGTACCGGCAAAATAAGCCTGATAGGCTGCCATATCCACCAGACCATGACCGCTCCAGTTGAACAGAATGACCTTTTCCTTCCCTTCTTCCTTCGCCTTGAGGGCCTCGCGAATAACCATGGCCACCGCATGGTTGGTTTCCGGGGCGCCGATGAACCCTTCAGTCCGTGCAAAGGTGACCCCGGCCTGGAAGGTTTCAAGCTGGTGAATAGCGACTGGCCTTATTAAATTACTGATTATGAGTTGACTAACAATGGGGGCCATCCCGTGATACCTGAGTCCGCCGGCATGAATGGGCGCCGGTACAAAGCTGTGACCCAAGGTGTGCATGGGAAGAAAAGGGGTCATCTGGACCGTATCCCCAAAATCATAGGCAAACGGTCCTCTAGTCATAGTAGGGCATGACGATGGTTCAACAGCGATGATGTCGATATCCTTGCCGTTTATCTTGTCCCGGACAAATGGGAGCACGTGCCCCGCAAAATTACTCCCACCCCCGGCGCACCCAATCATCACGTCAGGATAATCGCCGGCAATGGCCATCTGCTTCTGGCACTCAAGGCCGTTGATTGTTTGGTGTAGCAAAACATGGTTCAGCACGCTTCCAAGCGAGTACTTAGTATTTTCGCCGGTGACCGCTGCCTCAACCCCCTCACTAATAGCAATCCCAAGACTTCCAGGAGAATCGGGATGTTGCGCAAGGATGGTCCGACCGGCCTTGGTTTCATTGCTGGGGCTTGCTACGCAATTAGCACCCCAGGTCTCCATCATCATTCGTCGGTAGGGCTTTTGCTCGTAGCTCACCTTCACCATGAAGACTTTACACTCCAATCCGAAAAGCGCGCAACTGAAAGCGAGGGCGCTCCCCCACTGACCAGCCCCGGTCTCGGTGGTAATTCGCTTGGTTCCGGAAATCTTATTGTAATAAGCCTGTGCTATGGCGGTGTTCGGTTTGTGACTTCCAGCCGGACTTACGCCTTCATTCTTAAAGTAAATTCTGGCAGGGGTGCCGAGATATTTCTCCAGAGCGTAAGCCCTGTAAAGGGGTGTAGGTCGCCAGATCAAGTATTTTTCTAAGATTTCGTCTGGGATATCAATGTAATGTTCCTGGCTCACCTCTTGTAAAATAAGTGGCATGGGAAAGATTGGAGTCAAATCATCGGGACCCACTGGCTGACCGGTCCCAGGGTGAAGGGGCGGTTCCAAAGGCGTGGGCAAATCGGGTAAAATATTGTACCACTGGCGTGGCAATTCCGACTCGGGTAATAGAATTTTTTTGGCTTCCATAACTCCTCCTTTCGTAGTGGTTGTTTTTGGTTAAATCCACAACGGCCCTCCCCGCGGACCTCGTTTTCACATCATTCTGACTGAAGTCCCTATATAACGGTCGGAGTGCCCCCGGGCTTTTTGGAAGTGCGGGTGCTGGAGCATATAGGTGGATATTAGGGACTTGATTACTTTTAGCTGGAGGAAATTATAGGTATCGCAGGCCTGAATCGTATACAGACATTCATGCCTGCGAAGTGTTACCAAAATCATAATTGGTAGTTTGGGTGCCTGGGCTGCACAAAGATCAAAACTGTCTCCTTTAATGAAAACCAGGTTAATCTTTCTCAACTACAGAGTCAAATCATATTTAGCTAAAGCCCTGCCGTATTTTTTCAGAACAAGATCTGATCAGCGCGCCCTCTCATCTTCTTGTGGTCACATGTATTTCTATGGCTTCGGCCTCAAAAAACCCTTTTGAGAAGCTTGCGACTTTCTCAGGCTCATAGAGCTTACAGCTGAATATATCAATATAGGCCGAATTGGTGAGATTTGCAAAATGACCAGAGATAAGGGAGGTCTCAATGAGTTGAACCATTGAATAGCCAGCGACGTGTTCATCTTCTCCAAAATTGACTACCTGACAATCCCCAAATCTTTTCATATCGATGAGGTCACAGAGCTCTATCACGTAACGCCTGATTTTTTCAGCGCTTCGTATAGTTGCCGGGTTGCAACCATAAATATCAAGACTCGTCAGCAGACCCCAGGGGGCCTGCTCTTTTTTCACTGCGGGTATTCCGGTCATACCGAGAACCCTCCCCTCTCTAAAGGAGTGTGCAAAACTCTTGTTTCTCTTCCGTTCCGGCCCCCAGCCACATAAGCATAAGTCAACGGCGGCCTGTTCTCCTGGGTGATTTATCCTCCCTAAAGGTTACTCCGGTAATGTGCCCAGGAAATTTTCTCCTGTCAGGAGGACCTCCGTGTCACTGATTTTTGAGGATGCATGAAACGGAAAGCTAGAGAATCTAACTTTGTCTTTATAGCCTGTCAACAACAAAATGAAGTAGGTTCAGCATGTCGATATTGCGTTCCCCAAGAATACTTTCTTCCTTTTCAAGAAATGAAGAGATTTTTTGTAGAAAAGTTTGGATCGCTCGTCAGATTGACGCCCAAACGCCTCAATCCAGCTTCATCGCCTGGTGTTGGAATGTGGGTAATATGGACTTCACAGCCTTTGAGATCTTTCAATTTTTCAATAGCTAGCTGAGCCGCGGAATTTGTCGTCGCACTGATACAGAGGGCAATCAGGGTTTCCAGCAGGTCGAGGCTGAGGGTTTTTTCATTTAGAATTTCCGTCTTGAGATTTCTTACAGACGCGGTTATGTGAGGTGGCAGCAGTTTTATCTTTTTCGGGATTTCCGCCAGGTGTTTTATGGCGTGTAAGATGAGGCTAGATGCTGCGTGCATGAGCG
>DATKYC010000422.1:0-3282 GCA_035528695.1 Acidobacteriota bacterium
CTTAAAGCAGGTATCAATTACTCCGAGGCGATTACCACCGTCAGTCCTACTTACGCTAAAGAGATCCAAACTCCCGAATACGGCATGGGCATGGAGGGCATACTTCGCCGACGAAGTGCTTGGCTTCATGGGATCCTCAATGGGGTGGATTACACCTGCTGGGATCCAGCCCGGGATTCCCATTTATCTGCCAAGTATTCCCCTGAGGACCTGGTCGGGAAAGCCCGCTGCAAAACATCACTGATCAATCAGCTGAATCTTGATCCGTCCCTGACCGAAAGGCCCCTGCTGGGGATGATTTCCCGTCTCGATGCCCAAAAGGGGCTCGATCTACTGGTCCAAATCCTGGACGATGTTCTTGAACTGGACATGGGGTTGGTGGTTCTGGGGTCGGGGGATGAACAGATTCAAGAGGCTATTCAGCAAGCGGCTGATCGTCATCCCGGCCAGGTGGGCCTTTCGATCGGCTTCAACGAACCCCTCGCCCACGAGATCATGGCAGGCGTTGACATCTTTCTAATTCCGTCTCGCTACGAACCCTGCGGGCTCACACAGATGTATGCTCTGAAGTACGGCACTGTGCCTGTCGTACGGGCCACCGGCGGATTGGATGACACCATTAACCATTTCGATGCTGAGGCGGGAACGGGTAACGGGTTCAAGTTTAGTCGTTATGAGTCCAAGGCCTTTTACGCGTCAATCCAGGAAGCTGTAGGCCTCTTCCAAAATGCCAAACTTTGGAAAAAAATTGTGGCCAATGGGATGAGGGCAGACTTTTCCTGGGACCGCTCAGCGCAAAGGTATCTGGAACTATATCGATCGGTCATGGAAAGACCAGCACTTGAGAGGGGAAAGATCGAAGGTCCATAACCAAACCGTATAAAAGCTGACAGATGAGAGAGGTCCTTGATCGGTGAACACAGCGAAGACAGTATTCTACAATATGAGTCTACTCACAGACGATGATCTCTATCTCTTCAACGAGGGGAGCCATTTTCGGCTGTATGAAAAGCTCGGGGCTCACCCCATGGAACATGAAGGTAAAGAGGGCACTTGTTTTGCCGTATGGGCCCCTGATGCCCAAAAAGTATATGTTATGGGGGATTTTAACGGCTGGGACAAAGAGAGTCATCCCCTGCGCCCCAGGAGAAAATCAGGGATCTGGGAGGGCTTTATCCCGGGTGTCGGAAAGGGGGCCAACTACAAATATCATATCGCCTCCAGATTCCACGGATACCATGTGGACAAGGCCGACCCGTTCGCGCTCTACAGTGAAGTGCCTCCGAAAACCGGATCCATCGTCTGGAATCTGGATTATGTGTGGGGCGACGGGGAATGGATGGAGAATCGACAGAAACAGAATGCGCTCGATGCGCCTATGGCTGTTTACGAGATGCACCTGGGCTCATGGATGCGCATGCCCGAAGAGGGAAACCGTTCTTTGACGTACCGCGAGCTCGCTCCCAGGCTGGCCGAATATGTCAGGAGTATGGGATTCACCCATGTGGAGTTTCTCCCCGTAATGGAGCATCCCTTTTACGGCTCCTGGGGTTACCAGACCAGTGGCTATTTTACCCCCACCAGCCGTTACGGGACACCCCAGGATTTCATGTATTTGGTCGACCAATTACACCGGAACGAGATAGGGGTTATCCTGGATTGGGTGCCTTCACACTTCCCGAGCGATGAGCACAGTCTCGGGTATTTTGACGGAACGTATCTCTTTGAGCATGCCGATCCTGGTCAGAGAATCCATCCTGACTGGGACAGTTTGATCTTTAACTATGGACGCGAGGAGGTGCAGAGCTATCTTCTGAGCAGTGCCCTGTGCTGGCTTGACGTGTACCATGCCGACGGCCTGCGGGTGGATGCCGTGGCCTCCATGTTGTATCTGAATTACGGTCGCAGGGATGGAGAGTGGATTCCAAACAAGTACGGCGGCAAGGAAAACCTGGAGGCCATCGCCTTTCTGCGGCGCTTTAACGAGGAGGTCTATAAGAACTACTCCGATGTTCAAACCGTGGCCGAAGAGTCCACCTCATGGCCCATGGTCTCCCGCCCTCTCTATGTGGGAGGCCTTGGTTTCGGGATGAAATGGGACATGGGATGGATGCACGATATGCTGGCGTACATGTCAGAAGACCCCATCCACAGAAAGTTTCATCATAACAAACTGACCTTCCGTATGATTTATTCCTTTAACGAGAATTTTGTACTTCCACTCTCACATGACGAAGTGGTCTACGGCAAGGGATCACTTTTACAGAAGATGCCAGGAGATGACTGGCAGAGGTTTGCTAATCTGAGGCTCCTTTTCGGCGTTATGTATGCCCAGCCAGGGAAAAAGCTGCTTTTTATGGGTGGCGAGTTTGGACAATGGAATGAATGGTATCATGAAACGAGCCTAGATTGGAACCTGCTGGAACACCCATCCCATTCTGGTGTTCAGCGGTGGGTGACCGATTTGAATCAACTCTACAAAAATGAGCCGGCCCTGCATGAGCTAGACTTTGATCAAGCGGGTTTTGAATGGATCGACTGTAACGACTCTCAGCAGAGCACTCTTAGTCTACTTCGAAAAGGGCGCTCAACTGAGGATACGATAGTCATTGCCTGCAACTTTACGCCGGTTCCACACCACAACTATAGGGTCGGAGTGCCGGAGGGTGGTCTATGGAGGGAGATTTTGAACAGCGATGCCCAAGACTACGATGGCAGTGGTCAGGGAAATTTTGGAGCAGTAGGAGCTGAAACCACCTCCTTCCACGGTCGCCCTTACTCAGTTAATATTACCTTGCCTCCTCTGGCAATTGTATATTTCAAGAGGGATGAAGCATAATGAAGACGAATTCAGGTGGAAGCTCAAGTTGGAAGGCCCCAATGAGCTCAAAGACAATCCAAAGCAATCCCAGAAAGGCTAAAGGTCCAATAAGAAGCGCACGGGAACGGGTGCGAACCTTTCTGACGCTCTTTGAGAGGCGCGACAATGTTTTGATCACCATCAATCCTGATCCCGATTCCATGGCCAGTGCCTTTGCATCGTTACCATTGATAACTCGGTCATAAATCTTGTAATACTTTCAAGTCTTCTAAGGATAAAACTGGGTTGAGTTTCAATTGAGAGGCGGCCAGGGAAGTTCGAGATCAAACCCTGGCAGGAAAAGATCGTTTCCATCTATCGGGGTCCTGCTGGCAAGGGCACAGCTCTAAGGTCCCTGTTCGAAGGCGCCATTCGACTCGACGTTAAGGTCTGTGCAATGGTGGATTCTGACCTCCGGAACA
>DATKYC010000423.1:0-3059 GCA_035528695.1 Acidobacteriota bacterium
ATAATACTATCAAGACCTTCTCCCTCTCCTTTATTAACGAAGAGGATGAGAACCGTTTTCAGTACACACCAGGCCAGTTTGCCGAGCTTACTGTGTTTGGTAAAGGGGAAGCGCCATTTGGTATGGCATCTTCTCCCACGCAGCGAGGGTTTCTTGAGTTTAGTGTAAGCAAGGCAGGGGTGGTCACGAGTGCATTGCATAATATGGAGGTGGGGGGAATTGTTGGTGTGAGGGGGCCTTTAGGCAACGGTTATCCCTTGGAGGCGCTCAAAGATAAGGACATTGTTCTGATTGGTGGGGGTTTCGGCTTTTCTACGTTGCGGGCGCTGACCAATTATATGATCGACAAGGCACACAGAGACAACTTTGGTGATATAAGCGTCTTCTATGGGGCGAGGAAACCCGGGTTACTGCTTTACAAGGACGACCTTGAGGGGTGGATGAACCGGAAGGACCTCCATTTATATGTCACCGTTGATTCCGGTGATGAAGACTGGACAGGAAGCGTAGGATTTGTCCCTGAAATTACAAGGAAGGCTGCTCCTAGTGCTGAGAATGCCTTTGTGCTCGTGTGCGGGCCACCTGCCATGATAGAGTTTACCTTGCCCGTAATTGAAGAGCTTGGGTTTCCGCCGGAAAGGACTCTTCTCTCTCTGGAGATGAAGATGAAGTGTGCTGTTGGAATGTGTGGTCGGTGCAACATTGGGAGCAAATATGTGTGTCGAGATGGCCCTGTCTTCAGCTACGCTCAGCTCAAGGGATTAGTGTCCGACAAGGTTTTTTAGTAATAAGGGGGAGCAAGATGTTTGGATGGAAGGGTAAAATCCTGAGGATTGATCTCTCACGGGGGAACTGTTCTGTTGAGGATATACCTCATGAGGTAGCGAGGGATTATATTGGAGGTCGCGGTCTAGGGGTGAGGATTCTCTTTGACGAGATCCCCCCCAGTATTGACCCGCTCGGTCCAGAGAATAAACTGATATTCGCTACCGGTCCTCTCGTGGGGACAGGGGTTCCGGCAGGGGGAAGGTTTATAGTCGTCTCGAAGTCACCTTTGACCGGTGCTATTGCCAACCCGTGTTGCGGTGGCTACTTCGGTGCAAATCTAAAATTTGCGGGCTATGACCTGCTTATCATCGAGGGCAAGTCGCCCGACCCTGTGTATGTAACAATCGATAATGACGCTGTAGAGATTAAGCCAGCCGGGCGCTTGTGGGGAAGGTGCGCAAGCGAGACTGAAAACCTCATAAGGTCAGGGATACGCACAGACCTTGATGCCTGGCAAGCGAACAATAGGAGTACGGTCTCTATTGGTCCAGCAGGAGAGAACCTGGTGAGGTTTGCCTGCATCATGGCTGACGGCGGGAGGGCAGCCGGACGCTCAGGTCTGGGCGCGGTGATGGGTTCGAAAAACCTGAAAGCAGTGGTTGTCAATGGCACGGGGGAAGTGAGAGTCGCCGATGTGGATGGGTTCAATAGGGCGGTGCTGGAGTTTCTCAAAGAGGCGAGAGAGAATGGGGAACTGGAGAAAAGGTCAATGTGGGGAACCTGGAGCCTGCCAGGGCGAGCCAACAAGAGTGGTACCCAGGCTGCCCTAAATTTTCAGGCCGGCTACTTTGAGCCATTTACCAAGTTTGAGGACCCTGCCTTCATCAGGGACAAGATTCGCATAAGGGATGAAGGATGCTTTGGCTGCCCTTTTCGATGTAGTAAGAGAACCACGATAGACGACCCACGGTATCCAGGCACGGCCAAGGGGCCGGAACATGAGAGTATGGCTCTATTGGGGTCTAACTGCGGTATTGGCGACCTGGAGGACATATGGAGAGCCAATTATCTCTGCAACGAGTTTGGGATGGATACCATCACCACAGGAGCTACTCTCTCCTGCGCCATGGAGCTTTTTGAGAAGGGGTATGTGTCTGAAAAGGAGATTGGATACCCCCTCAATTTTGGGAATGCCGAGGCTGTATTCGAACTCATAAAAGAGACAGCCCTTTGTCGGGGGTTTGGTGATATTTTGGCTCAAGGGGGGCATTCATTGGCCGAGAGGTTCGGGCACCCGGAGCTTTTTATGGGGGTAAAAAAACAGGGTATGCCAGCCTGGTATCCTCAAGGCGTTGAAGTAATTGGGCTCCAGTATGCGACCAGTAATGTTGGGGCATGCCATACCAAGGCCACGCTCCCCTTTTACGAGGGCAGGAAGGATCCGGCGCGTCACGTAGAGTTGACAAAACTTGACCAGGACTACATTGCGGTGGTTGATTCCAGCATCCTTTGCTGGATCATCTACCATGGACCGTTATGGAGTGAAAGGCCGCTGCTATGGTTACGCATTACTACTGGCCTTGATTTTACTGAGGGTGAATTGTCATTGATTGGCGAGAGGATCTGGAATCTGGAGCGGTTATTCAATCTGAGGGAGGGGCTCGATGGGAAAAACGATAGCCTGCCCAAGAGAATGACTGATGAACCTCGAGTCAAGAACCAGGTAGTGCATCTTGATCGAATGCTGCGCGAATATTACCGATTGCGGGGTTGGGATGACAAGGGTATTCCAACACCTGAAAAACTGGCCCAGTTGGGGTTGGAAAGGGAAGGGGCGGGGGTGAAATGAGGATAAGGATAGATCATAGCAAGTGCTGCGGGTGCAAGCTCTGTGAGGTCGTCTGTTCTCTTAGACACACGGACTCCATAAATCCTTGGAGATCTCGGATAAGAGTGTTTATCAGAGAGGAATTTTGCTTACCGGTGATAGCCGGTCCATATACTGAAGCAGCATGTAATTCAAAAGGGACAATCATAATCGATGGCAAGGAAGTTGATGGGTGCATACTGTGTCGTGCCTCCTGCCCTACAAAATCCATTTTCAAGGAACCTGATACGGGCATTCCCCTGAAATGCGATTTCTGCGGTGAACCGCCGGACCCCCAGTGTGTCCGGTGGTGCGAACCCGATGCACTGACTCTCGTGGAGGAGGGTGAACTTCCATGATTGAAGCCTTGACGGCTTCGTAAAAAGTCCAACTGCTGCGTTACGCTTCATCTTTCGTCATTGCG
>DATKYC010000424.1:0-6568 GCA_035528695.1 Acidobacteriota bacterium
TGATTGTTGCAGCCTTTGCATCCAATATCTCCCGGATCCAGCAGGTGATCAACCTTGCTTCAAAATTCGGGCGACAAGTACTTATTAACGGAAAGAGCATGATTACCAATGTGGGCATAGCCAGGGAGCATGGCTTTATCGAGGTTGCCGAGGGCTTGGAAATCAGTGAACAGCAGATAGAGAAGTTCCCGGATCAAAATATAGCTATTATAACAACAGGTAGCCAAGGGGAACCAATGTCCGCCCTTACAAGGATGGCACAAGGTACCCATAAGAACATCAAGATCAAGAGGGGGGACACGATAATTCTCTCTTCACGCTTTATTCCGGGCAATGAAAAGGCCATCACCTCAAATATAAACCGGCTCTATCGTATGGGTGCGAACGTGATCTATGAGAAAGTCTCTGAGATCCATACTTCAGGACATGCCAAGAGAGAGGAATTGAAGCTCTTACTGAGCCTTGTCAAACCACGATATTTTATCCCCATTCATGGGGAGTACCGGCATCTTGTGATGCATGCGCAGTTAGCCTATGACATGGGCATGTCAAGGGAACGGGTCTTAGTTGCGGAAGACGGGGACGTGATCTGTTTTGAAAACCAGGAAGCTCGCTTGGAGGGGCGCGTGCATACAGGTCATGTCCTCGTTGATGGAAAAGGTGTTGGTGATGTAGGCGAAACTGTCCTGAGGGCCCGACGGAGGCTCAGCGGGCATGGGGTGGTTATCGTTCTCCTGGTCTTAGATGAGCATACCGGAGAGACTATATATGGACCTGATATCATATCAAGGGGATTTGTGTTTGAAGATCGGGGCGGATCTATCCTCGATGACTCCAAGTATATTGTACTGGAGGTGCTTGATGAACTGGGGTCGCCTAACTCAATCGAGTTGAGCAAGATGGAGACGGAAATCCAAAGGCGTTTGAAAAGGTTTTTTTATGACGTCATCGAAAGGAGACCCCTCGTAATACCCATTATCATTTCTGTTTGAGAATGCCTGGCAGGAACAGCCTTACTTCCAGGCCACCGGAAATCCGGAAAACCCTGAACCCTTTGCTTCCGTTAATGTCCGAAAAGATTAGGGAGGTTAAAATTGAGCCGTAGACCAGAGATCAAGCGCAAGACGGATGAGCCAAAGCCTCCCATTCGGCGAGAGATCCAGGGGGTTATCTTGCTGCTAATTACCATCATTCTAGGGGTAAGTCTATTTTCGTATTGCCCCGCGGATAAGCTTTATTGGAATGTGACAGGGTCTTTAGGTAAGGCACAAAATCTGTTCGGAACTGCAGGTGCCCATTTAAGCGGTGGGTTACTCTTCTTGCTTGGTTTTTCCTCATTCTGGTTGGTCATTGTTTCCCTCGACGTAGCTTTCCTTTCGTTCCAAGGCCGTCAGCCCTTTTCTCCCATAACGAGCACCATCTCCACATTTGTTCTGCTTGGCGCCTTTTCCGGCATCTTGAGTCTACAGTTCCCCGAAGAGGTGCATTTCAGGGGAGGGAGCATAATTGCCGGAGGTCTGGTAGGGCTTCACGTGGCAGCATCTGCAAAGGGAGTTCTCAACTTCTTTGGGGCTTATTCACTACTCCTTACGATATTCATCATTTCCCTCATGGGAGCTACCCGACTTTCTTTAGGTTGGCTTTTCTCGAGGCTCGGCCTCTCGGCACTTGGCGCGATAAGGGCTCTCAGCGGGCTCGCCAGGAAAAGGATGGCGCGCAAGGAAAGAGCACATAAGACAAAACTCGCCAAACAGAAATTAAAATTGAAGCCAAAAGTAACAATTGTGACCCCGCCGCCAGAGCCAGAAAAAAGGCCGGAGCAAGAGGTTTTTACTTTTATGCAGGGCGCCGATAAATTCAGCCTACCCTCCCTGGATCTCCTTACTGACCCACCTGAAAAAGCGAACGGGAAGGTCCACCGTGAAAGTCTGGAGATGAACGCCCGCCGTGTTGAAAGAAAACTGGCAGATTTCGGCGTTGAAGGTGAGGTGGTGGAGATCCTTCCCGGCCCTGTGATTACAATGTATGAATTCAAGCCGGCTCCGGGCATAAAAATAAGCAAAGTAGCCGGGCTTTCTGATGATCTCGCCCTGACCCTCCAGGCGCCCAGCATCAGAATTGTAGCGCCCATACCGGGCAAGGCTGCCATCGGTATAGAAATACCCAACAATCAAAGGGAAATGGTTTTCTTGAAGGAGGTCCTTTCCAGCGCCGTCTACAGAAATTCTAACGATAGGCTTCCACTTGCTCTTGGCAAGGACATCACCGGTGCTCCTGTTGTCACAGATTTGGCCAGGATGCCCCATCTGCTAGTGGCAGGCGCTACCGGAACAGGAAAAAGCGTTTCCATCAACACCATGATCAACAGTCTCTTGTTCAAGCTTTCCCCAGACCTGGTGCGCTTTTTGATGATTGATCCGAAAAGGATCGAGCTTTCCATATACCATGATATCCCCCACCTCCTCCACCCGGTGGTCACCAGACCAAAGGAAGCCACCAGGGCACTTAAATGGGCAGTGCAAGAAATGGAGAGGCGCTACATACTTCTTTCGGACAGGGGTTTCAGAAACATTGAAACTTACAACCGACAGATTCTTAAGCAACAAAAAGGCGGACCTGTGGATGAAACCCGAGGGACCGACAAGGTTCTACCCTACCTCATCTTGGTTATTGATGAGCTCGCAGATCTTATGATTGTCTCATCCAGAGAGGTTGAAGAAGCCATTACGAGACTCGCTCAGATGGCACGTGCAGCGGGCATCCACTTAATTATTGCGACCCAACGCCCCTCTGTGGATGTCCTCACAGGTATTATCAAAGCAAATTTCCCTACACGGATCTCTTTCCAGGTTTCCTCAAGAGTGGATTCCAGGACTATTCTGGACACAATTGGTGCAGAACATCTCCTCGGTGAAGGAGACATGCTGTTTATGCCCCCAGGGGTAGGCCGTATTACAAGAATTCATGGGGCATACGTATCTGAGGAAGAGATCAAAATGGTCACCGATTTTCTGAGAAGCCAAGGGAAGCCCGATTACGACGGTTCTATCTTATCTCTTGTAACGCGTGATGAGGAAATTGACGAGGGCGAGATTGAGCTAGACGAAAAATACAATCAGGCGGTGGAAGTGGTGCTCCAATCCCGGCAGGCATCTATTTCCATGCTGCAAAGGAAGCTCAGAGTTGGCTATAACCGGGCCGCACGTATGATAGAGGCCATGGAAAAAGAGGGAATTGTAGGCCCTTCAGATGGCGTTCGGCCCAGGGAGATTTATGGGAAGAGGGAAATCTAACGTGAGAAGGGCACTCATTCTATTACATGTTCTTATCCTCCTCCTGGTAGGGAGTATGGCAGGGGCTGGTGGGGAGATCTCAAATGTCATGGAGGGTATCAACAGGAGGTATGGACATCTAAAAGGACTTAGCCTTACTTATACGCGTGAGGTAATAACCCGCTCAATGTCAATGCTCGGAAACCAGGCTAGGGGAGATCTTGCCTCAGGCAAGATTCATTTTAAGCCCCCCTATTCCCTGAGACTGGAACAAGAAAAACCTCAATCCGAGATCATTGTTACAAATGGAGATACTCTCTGGTGGTATATTCCCCAGAAAAAGAGGGTATATCGCTATCCCTCAAATAAGTTTGGAAGGGAATTAAAACTCCTGAGCGATATATTCAGCGGCCTTGCCAAGGTAGAGGAGCGTTTCCGGGTAAGATTATCCGCACCTAACGAGGGTGGAGAGTATCAACTTGAGCTATTCCCACATCCCCCATGGGAAGAGATTGACCACATCGTCCTTACGCTTGCAAATGGGTATGATATCAGGGTAGTCGAAATATACAATCAGCTAGGAGGTATAACACGGTTCACTCTTAGTGATCTCTTGGTGCAAGAGAAGTTTGAGAAGGGATTTTTCCAGTTTTTCCTTCCAGAGGACGTCCAGCTAGTGGAGGAAGGGGGCTAATGAATCATTACCCTCGAAATGACATGCCCTACCCTTTTAAGGCTCTCTAAGTTATGAGCTGGTAGAAAATAATCCACATAGGGAAGTGCAACCCTCATTCCTTGGCACACAGGCTGATAACCTGGATCTCCCGCAAGGGGATTGAGCCACATCACGCAGTAGACCTTCCGGCTGAGTTTGCTCATTTCCCGCCTCAAGAGTTCCTTGCCACCCAGGTCCCAGCCATCACTCAAGATAAGCACCACGGTCCGGCGACCAAGAATCCTATTGCCGTGCTCCTCATTGAACTGCCGGAGTGAGTAACCGATCCTCGTGCCGCCCGACCATTCAGGTACTTCCTGGGCCATCCGTTCCAAGGTCTTCTGAATGCTCAGGTGTCGGATAAGGTTGGTGACATGCGTGAGAGAAGTTGAAAATACAAAGACTTCTGCCCTTGATCCTACTCCGCGAAGGCCAAGAATGAAAGGCATCACAAACCTGGCATAGCGGTCCATGGAGCCACTCACGTCTGCAAGCACCACCAGTCTTTTGAGTCTCTTTTTCTTTCGCCTGTAAAACAACTCAAGGGGAATCCCTCCCCCCTTAAGGCTTTCCCTCATGATGTGCGGGAAATCCATATCCCTGTGCCTTCGTGATCTTTTGGAACGCCGAGAAACCTCAACCCTAAAAGAGGCCATCATTTTTTTGAGGGTAAGATAAGCGATCTGTATGTCCTTGCTATCAAAGGAAGCAAGGTCCTTTATCTCAATCTTTGATACAGGGCTGTAGCCGACCCCTTCAATGAATTCCTTGCGCTCGTTATCTGTCAGATCTGCCGTCTGCGTGGCATGGACATCGTAAAGGACTTGGGTGTCTGAATCGGTTTTGTTCTCAAGTCGTTCATGGGACTCCTTTTCATGGTCCGCCTTTTCTCGATCCTCTTGAATTTGACTCCAGAATTCGTTGAATAGGCCTCTGAATTGGGCCCACTCAAGGTCACTTGTAGCCAAATTCGCCCGCAGAACAGCAAAAAAATCTCCCTTAACTGTGAGGCGAATCTCACTTATGCTCCGGAGGGCGTCTTGGATACTGCTTTGAAAAACCTTGAATCCACGGTGTTTGAGAAACTCAGCAAACCGAACCACCCACCCTGCCACGCCGAAACTGGCTATCTCTTTTGCTCCGCTAAAGGCATGCGGCTCGCTGTTCATTGTCCACCCATATCTCCTCTTTGAACTTCTTAATATCTTCCTGATACTTAAAGATACAGCCTAGAGTCTCCATAACCACGCCCTCATCCAGGTAGTCCCTGTGCATGGCCATAAGCGCATGCACCCAGTCCAGGGTCTCGGAGATGCCGGGCTTTTTCATAAAATCAAAGGTTCTGATCTTTTGCATAAAACGGGTCAATTGCTCTGCAAAACCGACCTCTATATCAGGGATCCTTGTTATTATGATCTGGTACTCCTTTTCAAAGGAAGGATATTCAATCCAGTGGTAAAGGCATCGTCTCTTGAGGGCATCATGCACCTCACGGGTACGATTTGAGGTAACCACTACCATGGGCTTCTTTTTAGCCTTTATCGTTCCGATCTCAGGGATTGTGATCTGAAAATCAGAGAGCACTTCGAGCAAAAACGCCTCAAACTCCTCATCTGCACGATCTATCTCATCTATGAGCAGGACCGGCGCCTTTTCCTCCGACCTCAATATTGCCTCGAGCAGGGGTCGTTTGATCAGAAATTTGGGGCTATAGATAACCTCCTCTATCTCTTCCTTTCTTCTAACACCCTTTTCTTCCAGTCTTATATGCAAGAGCTGCTTGGGGTAATTCCATTCATAGAGAGAGGTGGAGGCATCGAGCCCCTCATAACACTGAAGGCGAATCAGCTCTGTGTCGAACAGGCGTGCCATCACCAATCCAACCTCTGTCTTCCCAACGCCCGGCTCACCCTCCAGGAAAATGGGTTTCTCCAGGCGGCAAGCCAGAAAAAGCACGGTGGCCAGGGCACGATCAGCTATATAATCGGCATTAGCCAGTTCAGCGACTAGCTCGTCGATCGATGCAAAATGAGAAGTCAATGTTAACTCCTTCTTTTATCTTGGGTCGATTACCCGGATCTAGATCTAAAAGTTCAGGTCGTTCCTCTTTTCTCACCGCACCAGGTTTGAAATCACCTATGCTTTATGCTATAACTCATTGCCAATCGTCAAGGTATTCGTGAGCCACTATGAAATCAACAAAGAGAAAAAAGACCGTCCCCCTGGAGCTTCAAAATCGTTTGACTGAATTGGAAACAAGGGCCGCCCAAAAGGGAATTTGTATACACTATGACCTCCTTGAAGCAGGGGGGCTTAAACTGAAGGGCGGAATCTGCAAAATAAAAGGGCAATACCACCTTTTCGTTGACAAGCGAAAATCAATTGCCGACAAAATAGATTTTATTGAGGATTACATCAGAAATCCTCTTCCCGAAGACATCCCCGAGGGCGAAGTGTTTACGTATCAGGCAACTCCCACGGGCTGAGGCTCCCGGTCTCGCTAACTTATGCTTCTTAAGTTTCAATGCTATTGCAATAATGAGAGTGAGGAGGGCACCCATTGAAAAGAAGAGGCCAGATA
>DATKYC010000425.1:0-2183 GCA_035528695.1 Acidobacteriota bacterium
GGCCCACCGGCAGCCCTCAGCGTATAATGCTCGATAGTTCGGCTGGTAATGGACCCGTCGTCTTCTATTAAGAAAGAGGCGAGGCCGGGCATTACGATTCTGTTTTTCAGCTCACAGTTCTTGATACGGAAAGGACTAAACAAATATTTCATAACTGGCTCTTCTTGCTCCCTTCATAATTCCAAGATTGATAAACTCGTAAAAGGTCATAAATGGGACGGCACAGTAAAAAGCTCCAAATGCAAGGCTTGCGAAGCTCGAGGAATGAGGCGTACTTACAGTACGCCTCAATGACGAAAGATGAAGCGTAACGCAGCAGTTGGGCTTTTTACGAAGCCGTCAAGGTTATTTCATATATAAAAACGCCCCATCCTTTGTCAAACAAAAAGCTCTGCGGGAAGGAGCTGGGAGGCTGAAAGGGCCAATTTCGTTGACCCAATAAATTCGGTTTGCTATCATCCTCTCGCCCTTATACCCCCTTAAATTCTGCCCGAGAAAAAAATTGTTGAGATATCAAAGTCTAATAGGATTTTTTTCCTTGTGCCTGGTGGCCTGGCTTTTTTCCGAGAATCGGAAGCGAATAAATCTCAGGACGATCATCACAGGCATCGGATTGCAGGTAGTCCTAGCCCTACTACTGCTCAAGCTTCCTGGCAGCCAGGTGGTTTTTCTCTGGCTCAACGAGGCAGTTAAGGCCTTGGAGGAATCAACAAATGCAGGCACAGGATTTGTGTTTGGGTACCTTGGTGGTGCAGCACTTCCATTTGACGAAAAAATACCGGGCTCCAGCTATATACTTGCCTTTCGAGGCCTGCCTTTAGTCCTGGTCATCAGTGCGCTTTCAGCCCTCTTTTTCTACTGGAGAATAATGCCTGCAGTTGTACGTCTGTTTTCGTGGGTCTTGAGGCGTATCATGGGAATCGGTGGGGTCGAGGGCTTAGGAACCGCGGCCAACGTCTTTGTTGGCATGGTAGAGTCCCCCCTCTTGGTGAGACCGTATCTCTCGGGCGTATCAAGAAGTGAGCTGTTCACCATCATGACATCTGGTATGGCAACCATTGCCGGGACCGTAATGGTTCTCTATGCCTCGATTCTGCGCGGCGTAATTCCTGGCATCATGGGGCATCTTCTGACCGCATCCATCATCAGCGCCCCTGCCGCGATCACGGTAGCCAAGCTCATGGTCCCTGAGATAGGTAAACCCTCCACAGGAGAAGTAGAAATACCTAGAGGAGCTGAAAGCTCAATGGATGCGATCACACGCGGCACGCTGGATGGCATAAAGTTACTTATCAATATCATTGCCATGCTGGTTGTTCTTGTGGCGCTTGTTCACCTCCTAAACCTCATCTTGTCTTACCTCCCGCATTTTTCAGGAGAACCCATCACTTTTCAAAGGTTGGTCGGCTACCTTATGGCTCCAGTCACCTGGCTGATGGGGATCCCCTGGTCTGAGTCCAACGTCACCGGGGCCCTCATGGGGACCAAAACCGTGTTGAACGAATTTCTAGGTTACCTGGAGCTCGCCGGATTGCCGGAGGGCTCGCTGAGCGACAGGACCCGCCTCATTATGACCTATGCCATGTGCGGTTTTGCCAATTTTGGTTCTCTTGGGATCATGATCGGGGGGATGGGAGCCATGGCAAAGGAAAGAAGGGGTGAAATAGTGGGCCTCGGGATAAAATCCATTGTGGCGGGAACTATTGCCACATGCATGACAGGTGCCCTGGTGGGGATGATTTATTAGGTTTTTCTCAATCCTCTCTTTTTTTATATTCCCAGATAAGCCTCCCTTATGTCAGGTGATCCCTTTATATATTCCGGCTTCCCCTCTGCCTTGATCCTGCCTTCATGCATGATATAAACGTAATTGGCGGCATTGAGTGAGGCCTCTGCGTTCTGTTCTACAAGAAGGATGGTGAGGCCTACTTCAGCCTGAAGTTTTACAACCGTCTCAAAGACCTCCCCTACCAGTTTTGGTGCCAGTCCCTGACTCGGTTCATCCAACATGATCATTTTTGGTTTTGTCATAAGAGCCCGGGCAATAGTCACCATTTGCTGCTGCCCTCCGCTCAATGTGCCTGCTCCTTGGGTATCCCTTTCCTTTAGAATAGGGAACAGAGAGTAGACAAGTTCAAGGGATTCATTAATATATTGCATCGCCTCCTTGCGATAGGCCCCCA
>DATKYC010000426.1:0-4294 GCA_035528695.1 Acidobacteriota bacterium
GATCGTATCTTCCGCCTGTTTTATTGACATTTTCTTGGTCTTTTTCACAAAGGAAAGGGTCCTGCCGAAATAGAGAGGAATCAAGGAGTCAATCATTATGCCCCGGTCCGCGGTCGTATGCAGATAAGAAACCGCCATATCAAAGAGGACCCGGGCCCACAGGTCTGTGGGGAAGTTAAACTCCTTTTTGGTCATGCCCCTGATCTCAATGAGCTTTCTGTAGACATCTTGCGCAAGGAACTCTTTCCAAACCTCTTCATAGCCCTCAAAACCGGTGTGAAACTTCTCCAGGAGATTTTCGGTGTCCACCTCCACCTTGGGAGGCATCTCCACCTCTCCGAGACCAAAGCCGTATATTGCGGTGGGCCTGCTATACCTGACCTTTGTCCAGAATGAATCAAAATGTGTCATCATGGAAAATATGGTGCCCACTACTTGCCTGAACATTGCCCCTAACTCGGAGCCAGGGTCCTTTGCCCGATGGATTTTGGGCCTGCCCATAAAAGACTGGCAGATCTGGACGTGGTGGTAAATTGCGAGGGTGGTGATCCATATATCGATTCCGAAGTTGGCCACAGCCTCGTCCCATATGGAACTTGTCAGATAGATACTGCTCAGTTTGCCGCTAAAACCGAAATCTCCTCCGATAGGCTGCCGTACCCTCCGCCCATAAAGCGCCCTCGTCATGGGATAAGCGATCCCGTTTGTAATAGTGCCATCGTATTTGTGTCTGACATAAACGGGGGTTACCAGTGAGAAACCATCGAAGAGAGGTTCTCCCAGGTGCTGTATCCACTCCGGGGTGATACTTTTCAAGTCGGCATCAACCACCACCACCGCCTTTGCCTGGAGATCTACCACCTTTTGGAAGAGATTCCTGAAGTTGTTTCCCTTGCCTTTTACCCCTGGAGGCGTGGAAAGGTAGATCTTGGGGGTATTCGTCGGGGTATTAAGGAATGCTTCTTTGGTATTATCCGGGGAATTGTTGTCACAATTGATAAGAACAGAGGATTTGTCACTAAAGTATTTCACCAGTCCTTTATCGGCCTGGGTGGTAGGATAGCTGATGGAATCCGCTTCATTATAGGAAGGGATGCATACCACCAACTCGGCTCTCTTTATTTTTTCAGGGTTGTGCTCGTTCTCAAATTCCTCAGGCATTGCCCTCCTCGTTTTTGCGCAGAAAGTCTAACATGGCCTCATTCCAGCCTTTGGGCCCTTTTTCTCGGGTAATTTTCAGCCGGTGTCTCTTTTTGAGCATTGTAAAATCGCGTGAGGACCCCACAAGAAATGGGTGATCCACACGCTCAAGCATTGCTAGGTCGTTGGGGCTATCCCCAAGGGCCACCGACACCACCTTCCCATGTGACTGCCTATACCATGAAAGGAGCTTTTCCGTGGCGCGCCCCTTATCGCTTTTCCCATGGAGATGATAAAACCGCCCTCCGGTTGTTACTGTAAGCCCTCTTTGGGCAGCAGCCTTCAGGAGTGCATTAATGCTCGGAGGGGGCTTATCAACTATAACAAACGGTTCGTCATACTCTCGCATGGCAGCCAGCCGTGAGGTTTCCGGATCAAGGCCTGTAAGCATTGAGATTTCTTCAATGCTCATATCTGAGAAGCCCCTGATGTTCCAACCCAATTCGGCGCGAATCTCTTGTAATATGCCGACTATCTGAGGGTAAGGCACACCCATGGACCATTTCCACAGGTTTCCGTAAGGCAAAGCGCCGGGGGGAGGATCCTCATAGGTTTCCCTCGGGAAAAAAATGCCCCCCCCGTTTTCAGAGACAAAAGGGGCCGATATGGACAGCTCCCTGCGGAGTGGTTCCATCTCGGCCCTTGTTTTACTTGAGACGAGAATGATCGGAACTGAAAGCCTCTTGCAGAGACTGAGGGCTGGGATCGCTTCTTCCCATCTATATGTATCATGATCCAGTAGTGTACCGTCCAGGTCGGTGAATACTATTATAGACTTGGCGCTTGAAACCCTGGAAATGGGATTTTCACCCATGTAAAGCCTTCACTCTCTCTTCAGGAGAAACGTCTCTTTTCGCTCTCAACCACTTCGATCAGGTCGTAGAGTATCCGGGGCAACTTATTTGTCACTCGCTCCCATGAAACGGTCTGAGGCGTTTCAAAGACACTCTGTTGGGTCTTGCGCTCAACCTTAAGGATAGCTTCCGCAAGGCCGTTTTTAATAAATGGCTTGAATTCAGGATGAGAGGTGACGAATCTCAAGAATCTCTCTGTGATCCTGTAGGGTGAGGTGAGGAGTTCACCTGCATTAAGTATTGAACTGCGGAAAACACTCTTGACCAGGTACTCTTCGGTGTCCCGGTTGTAATTGAGATTGCTGAAGCTCGCGTCGTCGGAGTACTTCTTGATCTGCTCTTCAGCCACGGCCTGGTAAGTTACCGTGAGGTCCCTAAAAAAGGTGTCGGAAATCTCAAGCCCCTCTTCAATAATGAGCGCGTTCATCAGAGTGGTGACGATATCAATCGCCATGCGATTGAGCCCCTTGGCCTCATCTGTTGGGGAGACCTCCTGATGTTTGTGATTGAAAGGAGTCTCGGAAAACATCACCTGTGCCGTTGAAGAGGCCTTTCGATAGACCTCGATCAGGGTGAAGATCTCCACACCCCAATTAGTGGCGAAGCGCATTCTCTTCAGCAGGTCCACATGAAACGCCACTTCCCCGGATAGCTGGTAGTTAAACGAGAGGAGAAATTCGATCAGGTGCAACATCTTGTCCTCTTTGCTTTCCGTAAATTTTCTCTTCAGGGAAAGCAAGAGGGGGTCGAGGAGGAGACGTTTTACACGGCCATAGATCTCTCTCTCGGCGATTCTGGCATAATAAGCCTTTGAAAAATCGTAATTTAGAACAACTACCGGGTAAAAAAGCCGATCAAGTTGCGCTCGCCTGAAGGTCCGGATATCTGCGTCGACCAGACCTATAGAGTGGGAACCCAGGGCAATTGCAATGCCAAAACTAAGAAACATGTTTTTCCCTTTGCCCTGCTCGCTGATGTTGAATCCTGCCTCATTGAGCTGTGTGTAGATGCCGTTGAAGCCGGGTCCGTCGTTCCACTGAATTATATAGTTTCTTATCTCATAGGATCTTATCAAATCCCTCAGGGCAAAGGCCTGTTCCTCGGTGGCACTATCGAGGCCAAAAATAATGCTCGACAGGTAGGTAACGCCTTTCAATTGCCTGAGAATATTCTGAAATACCGGCAGGTTGGTCTGATCCGTATACTCGCTTGCCAGAAGCGGAATAATCAGGACCGTCTTCTTCCACTTGGAGTGCAGCCTGAGATCGGATCTCAAGCTCTTTATCTCCTGTTGAAGAATATGGAACGTGGTTACCTGGCTGCTATTTTGTGAGAAATCGGAGATAGTTCGACTCCTTCTTCATTTTTTTTTACCGGGAAAGGGACCCTGGGACTTAATGGCTGAGGGTCAGATGAAGAGAGCTATGGCATTACAGGATGATTTGATCATGAATCTAATGGACATTGCGGCATTTGTCAACTTACCTATATTCGAGTGTAGCCGCGTGAGTTTCGATTTTGACTTGAATGGTGACTGCCGACCTGGTAATTTTAGAAAATGATACCGTCGATTCGGACCTGCTTTGAACTCATGGATAGATACCAGATGCTGGAGAATATCAAGGCACACTCTGTGGTGGTTGCGAGGATAACTCATCTGATAGCCAGGTACCTCCTTGATGCCGGTCAGACAATATCCGTAGAAAAAGCGACTGCAGGCGCGCTACTGCACGACATTGGAAAGACCACCTCTTTGAAATCGGGCGGAGATCACGCGGAAATAGGAAGGCAGATCTGTCTCAAAAACCACCTTGATGAGATTGCAGATATGGTTGGGGAGCATGTCAGGTTGAGGGACTATGACCTGAATGGGCGCTATTCGGAGAGGGAGATTCTATTTTATGCAGACAAACGGGTCAACCACGATAGGATAGTGGATCTGGAAGAGCGGCTGGCGTATATCCTTGAACGGTATGGCAGGGGCCGGGAAAGGCTCTCCCATGCAATTATCGGAAATTTTGAACTGTGCAGGAAGGTCGAAATAAAGCTTTTTAGAAAACTGGATTTCAGTCCCGGATTTTTGTATCATTTTGCAAAGGATGAAGAAATAGGGTCAACCATTTGATCAGTGTGTGGGGAGGGGACCATGTGCAAGAGGCTTTTGCTGTTCCTATTGGCGTGTGGGGCCTTTTTGGGGCCTGAGGCAGCAGGTTCTACTGTCACAACAGGATTTGCCCAAT
>DATKYC010000427.1:0-3438 GCA_035528695.1 Acidobacteriota bacterium
TAAAAGACGATACCACTCATATAGAGCCCTACAAGAAAGCAGGCCCCTACGATCCACCATCCGTAGAAAATCTTTTTGGTCATACGCCTTTCGCGGACTTCTTTAACATTAACAAAAAGGAACGAACACTAACGGCTAGCGGTATAATCCACTGGGGTGGCCATGTCAATAGCTAGGGTTGACGTACAGCAGTGAAGCATGAACACCCACTGAGAGGTGTCATGCTGGCCTGAGCCAGAACATTCCTTTTATAGTATCACTTTCAAATGAAAAATTGGGTGGCAAGTTTATCTTTTTTGCCAATCTTAACCAAAGAGATCGTGCAAAGGCGCACTACTCTCCACGGCACCTCCTTTCACAGATTGTTACCCCTGCCGCCTATATCAACCGAAGTTGAAAATCAGCCGCAAGACGTCTCTTCACCCATAAGGGGTCTAACCATGGACCTGTTATGGTTTCACGAACGAAACGGATGAAGCCTTGCACGCCCAACTCACGAACCATTTTTACAAGACGCTCGGAGTAAAGGGCCAGGACATTGATCAGGTGCCCCAATCGCATCAGATAGTGATACCCCTTCATAGCATTCCAGTTGTAAGAGAAGACATGCTCGTAGTGGTACCCATGACGTTTCTCTACCAGGATGTCTGACTCGATATCCCACCGGTGCCGTGCAGCCAGATTGCAACGCTCATGCACATTGCCCCTCGTAAGAGGTTTGCTGGAGATCCAGACATGGCGAGATTCCTTGGTCACCACCTCGGCAGAATCCCTGGCTATCTCCTCCCAACGCTCTTCACACACCACCACGTGCACGATCTGCCTTTTCCTCTCATGGGGACCATAATAGTATTCTATGCCATTAACCCAGTGAAAGCCCTGTCTTCTATTGCCCCAGGTGGCAGAAAGGTGATTGTTGCCCTCAAGCTTGTTGAGCCCTTCATATTCCTCCCAGACGCTCTTAAGGGATTTGTCTTGCAAGACTATCATAAAATCCCATTTGTTTTTGCGACACAGTTCCATGATTGGTCCGTTGGGGTAGAGCCCATCCAGGAGGACCATAATGGGAAGATGACCAAACTCATCTTTTAATTTCTTGGCCAATCGTTTGAATGCCTTTTGTTCACAGTCCTGTCTTTTTGTGGCAGTATCACCTTGCGTGTAACTCAAAAACTCGCTCATGAGGGGAATAGTCATGCCACCGGCAAATGCCAGACTGGCCTCCAGCACATAGACATAATATTGCGTGTGGGTATCATCGCCTTTGCCCACTTCCCTCTCCAGACATTGCTCAGCCCAAAGCACGTCCCGGACACACTTCTGGGTACCATCGATCGCAATAGGATACCGATTATCAACCACGTAGCGAAGAAATTTCTTGTTCCGTATCAGCGTTCGGACTAATGCAATAAGGGTGCTTTCAATTTCCCCTACCTCAATCCTGGCGAGAAGCCGCATAAGTGTGTCATGGTGAGGCAAATCCTCCAGTTCAGGAAAGAGTAATTTCAGATTTTCCATAAACATTGGGCGGGTCATCTCCCTGTTGGCCTCGCGTCTGGAGGCCATTTGAAGGACAAAGGTCAGGATGCCGTAGATCATAAGCAGGGTGTGCCTGTGTTTTATCTTCTTGGGATTCCTCGGATCATCAATGCTGGACAGTCGTTTTAACAGGACCGGCAAGGTAGCTCGAAAGACCCTTACCTGTTCAGTGGTAGCATCCTGCCGGGCTTCCTGTTCTTCTTCCACGGTTTTGTATCGACACGTGCGGTTGGGTATCGCCGCCTTCGATGGCAGTTTCAGCCCTTCGGCCTTCTGTCGTGCACGTAGTACCTTCTCGGCCTTCTTCTTCTCCCTTCTTATCTTCTCTATCTCCTCCCTGCCCGGCCTCCGGCTCACCTTGCTCATTGCTCCACCCTCCCCTGAAGGTGTGATGAGCAGAGTAGGGCTCGAAAATCAGTTACCAAAGGCCTCACAAAGATCTTCTTAGGGGTGGTGGTGTAGCGCGTTGCCTTACGGGGGAGACCCTTACCGGTGGTCATCCCCAGGTAGTGCCAGTTGGCTGCCTTATAGGAGCATCCCTCATATCTTTGAGGGTCGACAAAGGTCTCAGCTACCAGGGGGCGGTAGCCCCAGCGCTCCTGCCAGTCATCTCGTATGCGCCTGAGGGTCTGGCCCAGGATGTGGCTCCCGAGGTTTTTTACCTTCACCCAGGGAAGGATCAAAAACCTGCTGTTATTGATCACCCACGGGAGGTTTCTCAGCCTCTGTGGTTGTGTCCAGCCTATCCACGCATCGCGGGCCCTCAGGGCCTTGGCTGCCCCTTGAAACATCAGGCATCCCAGGAGGCCGTGGGGGGATTCGACGAAGTAGCTCAGAGAACAACCAAACGGCCTCTTGTGGCCAAGGTAGTGGTAGCGCGATACGTACTCGTTCCATAAAGCCGTCGTCTCTCTCCCATTCACCACCTCAACTCTGACCGGAGCTACCTCGCGTACACTGCCGCCTATCTCCGCCCTTGGCCCTGTCCTGCTCGTGAGGGCAATGGGAGCGTGCCTCTGGGGGGATATCGTTCGCTTCGGGGGGAGCCTCAGACGACCCTTTCCCTCGAGTCCGCTCAACAGCTTGAGGCAGGCATCCGTCTTGTAGCCCCCCGAGGCGGTAATCCATCCCAGGTGCTCGCATATGGTTTGGGCCAGCTCCCAACGGCTCAAGGCTGGAAAGAGCCTCACCGTGTCTTGAATCTCATCGAGTTCTTCTCCGGTGATCTCCCGACCGCACTGGATTATTGGTCCCAAGTTTTCTCTCAACCATAGCATGGCACCTCCTTTTTATACGCCTCCGGCGCATAAGAAAATCAATTGATGAAAACCCATGCTACGCTATCAAAAGACTGTTTCTTTGTCTAGTCTTTTTTTGCGATAAAATATTTTTCTACCCCATCAGAAACACTTGACAGACTTGAATGTGGCAACACGTGCTTCAGGGCTGAGGCGAGGCTGAATATTCGATAAAATGAAACCACTTTTGGCTGATAAGCATAGAATGGTGGCACAGAGGGCCTCAGAAATCCATGGTTTAATGAGAAATGCCGATGCATAGGTAGGTATGGCCGAAATTTTGAGCCGAGTGTGATAAGATTATCCGGAAAGGCAATGAGATTCATTGCACCTTTAAAGTAGGGATGATAATAGCCGGTTAAAATAATAATGAGCCGTGAGCCTTGCTCAAAGCTATGTAGAGTAAAACTGGCAGTCCAATGCCCAAGAGTTGGAAGGCGTAGCTTGCCGCAATTGCTTAAAGGAAAGTTTAGATCAACAAGACTGAGGCCAGGCTTACGCAAGAAAGAATGATAAAGACAGGCTATTCCAAGAAAACCCCATATTTGATCAAGATGTCGTTCTTGGAGATTTTTTCTCTCACGCCTGTAGGTTTTTCTAC
>DATKYC010000428.1:0-3223 GCA_035528695.1 Acidobacteriota bacterium
GACGAGAAAGAAGCAGACCCATTGCGAAACGGTGATTGACAACCGATTATCTTTTAACAGGTGTTGAACATCAGGTGTTCAATAGAAATCAGCTGATTTTGTTGAGATGAGGTGAAGGGATTGGAAATAAGAATGAAAGCGTTGGCGGGTCTTCAGCGCTGCGATAACCGAATAACAGAGATCCAGAGCAGGAGGGTGGAAGGTCCTCTCAAGATACAAATGCTTGAAGAGGGCTTGAACCTGATAGAAAACCAGTTAAGGGACGAATTAGCCCGGCTTCAATCATGCAAGGAGGAGAGACGTAAGATTGAACAAGACATTGAGGATTTCGAAAATAAGATTAATAAGAGCAATATAAAGTTATCTAACATAAAGTCAAATAAAGAATATAGTGCAGTGCTAAAAGAGATTAGTGATTTGAAAGGGGAAAGATCAGTCTTGGAGGACCGGGTTATCGAACTCATGGAAGAAATCGAGGCACTGGAAGAGAGTCTTGTTGCAAGCAAAGAGGAAAAGGCACGACAGGAGGAGAGGGTCCGGAATGATAAAGGTGAGATCTTGAGAGAGCTGAAAGCCTTGGAGGAGGAACTTGAAAATCTAGAAATGGAGAGGGCCCAATTTACCAAGAATATTGACCAAGACCTATTAAGAATGTACGATTTACTTAGGCTGCGCAAAGGAGGTATCGCTGTCAGTCCAGTTATTCAAGGCGTTTGCCAGAGATGCCATATGGGTATTCCACCACAAGTATTTAATAATCTGATTCGAGGCGATGAGTTGATGAATTGCCCCCATTGCAAACGAATCATTTATTGGGGCGGTGATCAACGCTTTCAGGATATCGCTGAGAAGGAGCAGTAAGTGTTGAGCAGTCAGTTGTCCGCAGTTGGCCCTGGAAAATGACTTCGCTGGAACCAATTCGCGGGTGGTGCTTTTTTTAGACAAGCTGAATGTTTGATGCTGGCGGCTCCCGGGATACAGAGGTTATGCGATTATGTGAGAGTAGGACAAATGACCGCTGCCTTGCCTTTTAGGCGAGGGGGAGGAAAGTCCGGGCTCCGCAGGACAGGGTGCTGGGTAACGCCCAGTCCCGGTGACGGGAAGGAAAGTGCCACAGAAAGGAAACCGCCCCTTGGGATATCTTGGATATCCTGAGGTGGTAAGGGTGAAAGGGTGAGGTAAGAGCTCACCAGTCCCGTTGGTGACAGCGGGTGCTTGGTAAACCCCACCTGGAGCAAGACCAAATAGGGGAACGCTGGAGGGTGGTCCGCCCGAGTTCCCGGGTAGGTCGCTTGACCTCGATGGCAACATCGAGGCTAGATGAATGGCCATTGTCCCGATGTGGGTGACTACTTCGGGAAACAGAACCCGGCTTATGGCCTGCTCTCACATACTTACTAAATTGGATCTGAATTTTTGGGTAGTGTACGTAGTCCATTGTCAGTGGTCGGTTGTGAAATTTATTTCGGTTAGTTAGAACGGAGATGATTTTCAAGGGCGCGCCGAACTGGATTGTTTCCCTTTTTAATTCTTGTTACGGACAAACGACAACAATCAACTTACATTACTGATTTTTGGTGATAACGCAGTAATGAGTTAGTGGGTATCTTGCCCCAGGGCTCTGGACCTGGGTAATGAGTGATGTTTTCATGACAGGATGTTCTTTAGACTGCATTAGGGAAGAGATTCCTGAAGGCGCATTTATCATCATTGGGGCGGGTCAATTTGGGAGCAGAGCAGTGCGGCTGATTAGCCAAGTCTCTGATGCCCCGATTTTTGTTGTGGACGTGGATATAGACCGCCTTTCCAGTCTGGGCAGCGTCAGGATCAACAGGATATCGTGCGACGGAGTTGAGTTCCTGATCAAGAATTATCGCTCCATGAACCCCGCGGATACAGTAGTTCCGGCGGTTCCGTTTCACTTAGCCTTTGAATGGCTTGCAAGCTATCTCAAGGGAGAGTTTGAGGTAAAAAAGATCTCAGTTCCTGAGGAGATAAGGCCTCTCTTGCCCAATACATGGCCCGGTAGTGAAGGATCGCTTCTGGTCAGTTACGCCGATTTCATCTGTCCCGACGACTGCCCTGAACCCGACTCTTGTACGGTCACAGGGGAAAGGCGCGAGGAGCCCTTGCACCGCCTCTTGAGTCGCCTCAGCTACCCAGGGTTTAACGTTCACATAATCAGAAGCCGTCAAATCGCCCCGGGATTAGGAGGATACCGGATAACTGACTTAACAAACGCAGCTGAATGGTTCAAGAGGGATAGAGCAGGAAAGTGGCTCCTTGGGACGGCCTGCAAGTGCCACGGTATACTTACAGCATTTGAAATTCGGTAACACTTTAGCTCTTTTCAATTTTACAGAGTCGGTTCATGGGTTCTTTTCCGTAGTGACCGGCGGGAGGCCTTCGTCATTTCAAGAAGTTACGCAATGGGGGACCCCCTGGCCCCGAGCGAATGCGAGGGGAACAAGGAGGGGGGAGGCATCACCCGTTGGGTAACTTCTTGAAATGACCAGGCCGTGAGACCTGGAACGGAGGAAATGGAACCATGAACCGATGAACACGGGTTGCTATCAAAAATGCCGCTGAGGACCACGGGCGTAAGCCCGTGGGTGAAAGCGTTCCAGCCGGAGGCTGGAAATTGTTAAAGGATGAAATATTATGATATGCTCCCATTATGGAAATAAGACTGAGCGGACATGGGTCATATCATCACGAGTTTCATAACGTTTGGATCCCCAAATATCGAAAAAAGATATTAAAGGGAGGATTAAGAAGTTTCGTAGAGAAACACTTATATGACATTCAGGATTATCACCCTGACGTTGAGATCGAGAAATACAGCATTCAGGTAGATCATGTGCATTTGATTATAATCATACCTCCGAGATATTCTGTATCAAGGATCATAGGAAAAATTAAAGCCAATACGAGTCGAGAAATACGACAAAAGTTTGAATGGGTAAAAAAGATGTATTGGCGTAACGAATTCTGGTCTCCGGGTTTCTTCTCCTCCACAGTAGGAATTGATGAAGAGGTCATAAAAAGATACGTGGAATTTCAAGAAAAAGTAGATAAAGGCCAATTACAGATGAGCTTCGATTTTAAGTTTTGAGTGCCACGGGCGTAAGCCCGTGGGTAACTACTTTCATATTGGTTCTTTACTTGTTCTTTGTCTTCTTCTTTGAGGATCTCAAAATCCCCTTCGGGAAGCTCTATGCCG
>DATKYC010000429.1:0-4856 GCA_035528695.1 Acidobacteriota bacterium
AGCAGTATTCTTTATATATTAAAAGGGGGATTATCGGTTAGCTTGTCTTATCCCACACAACCTCCCCGCCGAGGATAGTCATCTCTACCTTTATGTCTTTTATCTCGTCAGATGGGACTTTGGTAGGGTCCCTGTTCAAAACTACCAGATCAGCCAGTTTGCCTGGCGAGATAGATCCTTTGATTGTCTCTTCGAAGCTCGTTCTGGCGGCGTAAGACGTGTACATCCGCAATGCCTCCATAGGTGTAATACCCTCGAGTTCCGAGACTGGTTCCCCGGTTTCGCAGATTCGGTTAACGGCAGAATGAATGCCGACTAAGGGGTTTGGAGGTACAATAGGGCAATCTGAACTACCTGCAACTTCGACCCCGCTTTTCATGAGGGTTCCAATAGGATATAGATATTTCAATTGTTTACTTGGAACAGTCTTCAGATACCGGTCACCGTTGTAAAAGAGAAATGGAGGCTGGGTGATGACCATGATTCCAAGGGAAGCCAGACGCTTCACTAATGCGGGGGGGCATAGGGAACAGTGTTCTACGCGGTGCCTATGATCTGACCTTGGAAGCCTCTCAAGTGCATATGCTACGGCAGTGCACGCAGATTCAATCGCATTTTCCTCTATTGCGTGAATTGCTGTCTGTTGCCCAGCGTGGTGGATTTGGAATACCACTTCGTTCAGTTTGGACTGGGGCGGGTATAGCTGCCCGGTGGTTTCATCCAAGATTATCTTGACGCCACTGAGGCGGAGGTGGTTTTCGCTGAGCTGTGTGGAAAATTTGTGTCGCTGATTCTCATGGAAGCTTTCCATGCCAAGCATCATACATACTCTTGGGGTAAGGAGTCTTTTTTGCTTCCAGGAATCAATGAGTTTCCATCGCTCCATATCATTGCTGGCCGAGGATTCGTGAATAGATGTAATTCCGAGGGAAATAAGCTCTTGATCGGCAACTTTTATTCCCCTCTCCAATTCCTCGATATCCAAAGGCGGGACTGATTTTGACAAAAATGCTCCCATTGCGTAAAGAAGGCCGGTGGGTTCTCCTGAGGGGATTTCCCTCTCAATAAGCCCCCCTGGGGGGTCAGGGGTTTCTTTGGAAATGCCCACAAGACGTAGGGCGACGCTGTTGAGTACATGGGCGTGTCCTGAGCGATGGCTAAGTTTTACAGGAAGGTTTGAAGCGACTTCGTCGAGATCCCACCTGGTGGGATGGCGTCTTTCCGCAAGATAAAATTCGTTGTATCCTTTGCCTCTTATCCAGATGCCGGGGGCCAACCTGTTAGCTGCACTTCTAATCTTGTCTTTAAGATCTGAAATGGAGTTGACACCGTTCCGAGGGCTCAAGTCGAGTGTCACTTGGGTTTCGGCAAATGCTATCAGATGGCAGTGTGAATCAATAAACCCTGGTACGATAGTCTTGCCCCGGCAGTTGATGACGTTGTACTTTCCACCTCTAAGCCTTTTCAATCCCTGATTGTCCCCGAGGGCAAGGATCCTGCCATTACTGATTCCTAACCAGCTGGCTCTTGGTCGAAGAGGGTCCAGGGTAATGATGTGAGCATCGGCGAGAATAAGGTCTGCTCCAGATATGTCTCTTGCCATATTCATGATGCAACGGTAGCACATGGAAGGTGGCTGATCAACTCCCGACATTACTGAGGGCTATCTAAAATCTTGCGAGGAAGTGCCCCCCGCAGTCCTCATGAAAAGAGGTATCGGCATCGAATTGGATAAGAGTTGTATTCAAGCACTATGGGGGCCGAAACAAGAAATAACTGAGCTATGTCTACCTGAGCCCCTGAATATCCCGCGTCATCCAGTAGGATAGAAACCTGCGACCTGCGGATTGTTGATCCTCAGTTCTGTCAATCTCCCATTCCTGGGGTTTATTCAACAACCTGATTTCATTTGAGGTTTTCGGGTTAGAATTTTCTTGGACCCTTGCCACACCTGGGAAGTTTTGAGAGAAAGCCACACACAACAAAAACAAAGGAGTTAGACCAATTTTTTACCACAGCCTAACTCCTCGATATTATTTGGTTAAATGGCGCGCCCAGGGTGATTCGAACACCCGACCTACGGATTCGTAGTCCGTCACTCTATCCAACTGAGCTATGGGCGCAAGAAATAATCTTGAAGGGAGCATATCAGAAGGATGGCAATCTGGCAACCCACCCTTGCAGTAAAATTGATAGTGACCACCTGATGGTTTGCCTTCTTGAACACTTTCTCCGATCCTAAAAAGTTACGGCCCTCGCCAGGGTCAGGCACAGGACCTTTTTGCAGCCGGACTTATTGAGCACCCTGGCGCATTCATTGAGGGTATTTCCAGTGGTTGCAACGTCATCTACCAGCAAAACCACCTTTCCCTTGACAGCCTCGGCATCTATAACCTCAAACGCACCGCTTACGTTTTTTCTCCGCTCTTCACTACCCAGGGCCGTTTGGGGGGGCGTATGTCTTACCCTTCTCAAGGATAAGAAGTCAAGTCCGGCGGCCAACTTTTTTGCCACGTGTCTCGCTAGAAGTAAACTCTGGTTAAACCCCCTCTCGCGCAATCTTTTTGGATGGAGCGGGACCGGCATGGTTAATACGCCGGGTTCCCTGACCCAGCTTTCGGCAAAATGAGCAAGAAGGGGGCCAAGGGAATCTGCGAGGGCGCTTTTTGCCCCGTACTTGAACTGGTGGATAGCTTTCATAAGGGTATCTTCATAGAGATAAGGGGCCCGAGCCGCCTCGTAATGAGGTCTTTTCCTAAGACAGGTTTCGCACGGATGGTCGTCTTCCGTCTGAGCGCTAAAGGGTGTGCCACATATGGAACAGAGAGGGGGAGAGATCTTGCGGAAACCGGTAAGGCAGGTTTGGCAAAAGAGGCTGGCGCCGGTGCTTTTTATCGGGTCATCTTCACTTAGAAAAACCTGGCAGACATGGCACCTAGGGGGGTAGATGATATCCATGAACTTCGTAAACAGGTTCATTTCCCACTCGCTTCGCCCTGGCGCCCGGTATGGCGGACAGACTTTGATTGCCTCACAAACTCCTCAAAGGAGCACTCGCGATTGATACCCGGACAGGCATCTTTAGCCATATCCCAGTTCTCTCTGTCTCGAACGATTGCAGGGTAAAAGGGCCAGAGGGAACACCGCTGAGGCTTGACAGAGTGGATCGAGCACTTTCTCATTTTGTCAAAAAAGACGCAGAAATTATCCGGCCCGGTCTTCACGTATAACCGACCACGTTTTTCTTCACAGAACCTGGAAAGGAAAGACTCTTGCCCGATACCCAAAAAAAGGGCCATTCTTTCTATCTCAGCCTCTTCAACAATAATCCCACCTTCTCCGAAGCAGCATTCCCCGCAACACCGACATTGAAAGGCCCTCATCACGACTCCTTAGATACTTCAGGAGATTCAGTCTTCCCCGTGTTAATCTTGCGATCTGATGCCTGGCGTTTTAACCATATCCTCCAGTTTCCAGTCGACCAGGAGCCTCACCCTGGTATCGGTTCTCTTTTCTCTGTAAATAAGGCTCCCATTTTTCAGCCCGCAGTGGAACAAGTCCCTGGTGGTTGCAACGTCTTGCTGGCAGTACTCAATTAGTTTATCCATTTCCCCCTGGCGGAACCATTCTACAGCCTGAAGGCCGTCGGCCGTTTTTCCACGCTCTAAAGTTTCGGTCGCCAGGTGGTCGAGACCCAGCCGGAAGCCGAGGCGCTTGTAAATATCTTCCAGTATATCAAAAGTGGGGAGCGACTGCAGGTCCCTGTACGTATAGGCCCCCAGTACCCTGTAATCAAATCCCTTTATATTGAATCCGATAATGAGGTCCGCCCTTTCCATGTGATCGAAGAGGGCATCCATCTCAGCCTCATTATAGACCGCAAAACGACCTTCAAGACTGTCAAATACGACCACCACCGAGACTCTCATCAGGTGTGCGTTTTGCCAGCCCCCAACCTCCTGGGCAGTTTTCTGAGTCTCAATGTCAAGGAACAGGAGCCGGGGTGCCTTTCTCTCTTCTCTTAGAGCCTCCGCTTCCGCAAGAATGGGTCCCTCCTCGGCCTCCTCTTTCCCTTCGGAAAACTGGCTCAGGGGGATATGCCCTAAGAGCCCTTCCAGGATCATTATGGCGGCCTCTTTGTCGAGCGGTTTGTTGCCGGAACCGCATTTTGGCGAGTGGATACATGAGGGGCACCCTTGCTCACAGGCGCAGGTTTTCAGAAGGCTCCTTGTCTTTTCAAGGAGCTCAAGTATGATCTCAAAGCCGTGCGTGGCCAAGCCTACACCTCCTGGATAGGCGTCGTAAATGAAGATCGCGCTTTTGCCCAACTGCGGGTGGTGGGCGTAGGATATGCCTCCCAGGTCGTTTCTGTCACAAAGGGCAAAGAGAGGGAAAATGCCTATTGTGGCGTGTTCGATAGCATGAATGCCACCCATGAAGTGGAGACCCTTTCTCTCCACAAATTTTTTTAGTGCCGGCTCGATTTCAAACCAGAAGCCTATGGATTCAAAGATATGGTGTGGTAACTCCAGAGGGAAAACGCCCATTAACTCCTGGCCTGGTAAGGCCCTTTTTTCATAGCCGGTGATTACTTCGGTGACCTTGACTTCGCCCTCGCGCACCAGGAACTGCCCTTCAGGCTTGCTGCGACGGATCCTGATAATCTCTGTTTCTTTTTCGCTCCGGGCACGTGTGAAATACTTGAGGTCGGATACATGGGCCACAATGTCTCTTTTTTCCAGGATGAGCTGGTCTACAAGGTATTGACGCGCCCGGTGTAGGTAGATCGCTCCAGGGTGGCACTCCTTAAGTGCCCTGATTCCATCAATTGTGCCGATGGCCTGCCCAGTCTCTCT
>DATKYC010000430.1:0-4106 GCA_035528695.1 Acidobacteriota bacterium
ATGGAAGAGGTCCTGAAGCAGAGTGAGGGGAAGGGTATATATGTGTACAGCCACGGTGAGATGCTTCCCACTCATGCCTACCCTGGGCTCAAGAAATATCCTCATTTCTACGGTCACTTTGGAACGGCCTGGCAAAATCAAATACGGGAGTTCGGCAATTTCCCTGGCGCCATATTGATGACCACCAACTGCATTCAAAAGCCGCAGGGGTCATATAAGGATAATATCTTCACCACAGGTCTAGTGGGGTGGCCGGGTGTGCCTCACATTGCGGATAAAAACTTTGCCCCGCTCATCCAAAAGGCCCTCGCCATGCCAGGGTTTCCTGAAGATACCAATGGCCGTGCTGTTACCTGCGGGTTTGGGCACAATGCGGTCATGGGCGTTGCCGACAAGGTGATCGAGGCAGTAAAGAGCGGGGCGATACGTCACTTTTTCCTCGTGGCTGGTTGTGATGGGGCAAAACCGGGGAGAAACTACTACACCAAGTTCGTGGAAGCGGTCCCCAAGGACTGCATCGTATTAACCCTCGCCTGCGGCAAGTTCCGGTTCTTCGATAAGGACTTGGGGGAGATCGGGGGGATCCCGAGGCTTCTGGATATTGGCCAGTGTAATGATGCGTACTCTGCTGTACAGATTGCCCTGGCCCTGTCCAAGGCGTTCGATAAGGGAGTCAACGAACTGCCCCTTTCCATGATTCTTTCCTGGTATGAGCAGAAAGCGGTTGCTATCTTGCTCACGCTCCTGCATCTGGGCATCAAGGACATCAGGTTGGGACCCAGTCTGCCCGCCTTTATCACGCCTAATGTGCTGGATGTGCTGGTGAAGAATTTCAACATCATGCCAATTAGTACACCGGAAGAGGACCTCGGAAGGCTATAACGTATAAGGAAAGTATTGATTCCCTGGAAAAAAGGCTCGAGGGGATATGGGAGGCATTAGGGAAAAAGGGTATTGATCTCGAATTTCTTCTTTCCCGGAGTATGCTCTCACCGGCCACCTGCTGCCTGGTCAATCCTGATGGGGAAAAGACCGTTGAAGACGCGTTTGAGATGATCATGCGCCTCTCTGAGAGGCTTCGGGAGAGACATAAACTGTAGCCATTGCTTTATGCCCAATTGCTTGGAGTTTTGCGTCTGGTTCGGCGGTAAAATCCATGCCTCCGGGAAAAATACCTCTTGACAAGGGAGACTTAACCTATCTAGAAAAAGTGAGCCCTGCTTGGCATGGTAGTTACTTTACCTAAGACGCCTCTAGCCCTGCTGAAAAGAGCGAGGCTGAAAGAGAGCGATTCTGAGCAGGCCAATATACCTTTCCGCGGCAAGGGATAATAATACTTGGACCTCTAATTAGCATAGAAAGGATCAGCCAATGGTAGAAGAAATGGACAGCCCCAAAAAGATGTCGATGACCAACACAAAACAGGAACTTGTCCAAGCATACAATACCCTTTTGAGACAACTTCAGCAAAAACGAGAAGTGGAATTGAAACCTGAAAAGAAGATAGAAGAAAAGAAAGCAAGCGAGGTCATTAAGACAGCTGAGTCTGTCTCCTCAGAAGGCGTGGTAAAGGATATAAGTGACCTCAAGATAGAAATGGGAAAGATGCTCGCGCTGCTTTCCGATCGGCTTGAAGACGAGGTAAACAAATTCAAGAACATCCAGAAGGCAATTGAGCTGAAAGAGCAGGAGCTTCAGGAGCTCTACGGGATTGAAAAAGCCGCAGCAACCCTTGCGGCACTGATAGAGGCACAAAACCAGAAGCGGGGGGAATTTGAAGTTGAGATGGCCGCCAAGAAAGAGGCGCTAAACGAGGAGATCGAGGAAACCCAGGCTGCATGGGATAAAGAAAAGAAAGAACATGCCGCGGAAATCAAAGAACGGGATGTCGAAGAGAAAAAGACACGTGAAAGAGGAAGGGAGGAATTTGGCTATACCTTCAAGCGCGAACAACAGCTAGCAAAGGATAAATTTGAGGATGAAAAGGCAAGGGTGGAAAAGGAGCTTCAAGTTAAGAGGGAGGAACTTGAAAAAGAACTAAAGGAAAGAGAGAGGGTCGTCGCTGAAAAGGAAAAAGAATTGGAAGGATTGCAGATCCGAGTCAATGCCTTTCCAAAAGAAATGGACGCGGCAATCGACAAGGTAATCAAAGAAACGACAGAGCGACTAAGCTTGGCAGCAAAAAACAGAGAGGAGCTCTTGAAAAAAGAATTTGACGGAGAGCGGAACGTGCTGATGACTCGTATTGAGTCTCTTGAAAAGATGGTTAAGGAGCAAAGTGGGCAGATCACGAAACTATCCCAACAATCAGAAGGGGCATACCAAAAGATGCAAGACATCGCAATTAAGGCCATTGAAGGGGCTTCGAGTAACAAGATTTTAGCTGACCTTCAACAACTAATAAAAGAGCAGAGAATGAAACAAGCCCAGGAAAAGTAAATTGCATATCCTACAGAACTTGATCTCGTCTGTTCCTACCAGCTCCGCCTCAAAGATGATGGACAGGTATAAGGGGTCACATCTTGAATTGTGAATAGTGGCATTATAATGCTATTGCGATTTCTTGTTAGACATTGGCGGGAAAGTAAATCTGGATGATAAGCAAAGGATCGATCTGGCTAATTAACTATTCAAGATTTGACACCATGCTCATTATGCACGTTCTGCACGAACGTCCCCTTCACATGAAGGATCTGATAAAATCCTCTATTTCGCTCCGCCCCTTATAAATACCGTAGTGGCCTTCACAAAGAATGTCGGCCTCGAGGGAGAGAAGGAGTTCAAGGGATCGAAGGTAGTCTTTTTTGTTGGATAAAAGGCTTGCGTCCAAAGGACCATGGACATCCTGGCCGAATAAGACCTTGAGGCCTTGGGATTCGGTTAGATAAACGACCGAACCGGGGGAATGGCCCGGTGTATGGATTGCCTCTATTTGCCTGCCCCCCAGATCGATTTCCTCTCTTTGAAGTGATAATTTCCTGTCAATCAAAAAGGGTTCAAGCGTTGCGCCGTACCAATTGGCGCCGGTTACGGTATTATTTCCCCGTTCAAGAAACTGGGCTTCCAACTCGTGGGCAATCACCTGACACCGGGTCAAATCTTTCAGCCCGTTAGCGCCTCCGGTGTGATCATAGTGGCAGTGGGTTATCAATAGATATTCGATCTCCTCAATACCCACTCCGGATGCGACGATATTTTCTACAACTGCGTCCTGAGAGTAACCACATCCGGCATCTACTAAGGCCGCATGGCCTCCGAAATTGATCAAATAAATAGCAGCGTCTGAAAATGAGGTAAGCCGCCCGCCGCCAACCTGGAATATCTCGTTCGTTATCATCACTCAGCGTTTAATGGGCCCCGTGGTGAATATAAATTTTGGGCGTCATAAGCCTCAGTTCAAAGTGAAAGTCCTGGCATGGCCAATGGCGGGTAGGGATATCTTTCAGGACACAAGTTCGTCTGATTCTGCCTGGAAAAGGATGAGCCTGGCACTGGCAAGCTTTTTATATAATGCTTGAACCTTGTTCGCATCCTTGGCCACAATCGCCTTTAGCAAATCACCTTCTATCTCGGCCACCTCAAGGCGTTTGTAGTAATCCAGGGATTCCTTGAAATGGGCCATTACAATTTTCCCGGTCAGGACAGGATGATTATTAGTCACGTTAGCATCCTTGAACCTTATACCATGTTCGAGCTCTACTTCAAGGCCTATGCGTAAGTCTTCCAGATCTATATCCATTCCTTCTGGATTGACCTCTGAGAGAATTGCGCGTGCCTCTTCCAAGAGGACCTTGGGCTCAGTAAGGGCAGTCCAGTCCCTTATGTTGAGTTTCTTACATACCCTCTTTACCTCATCAACCGTTACATATTCCGGAAGCTCCACGGTACCCTCCTTTCCTTTATGTTCATTTCATTGATTTAAGTTATTGCTCCGGCAATTAAATACCTCAATATGTCATTCCGGCGAAAGCCGGAATCCAGGTGGGGACTGGATGCCGGATCAAGTCCGGCATGACAGAGTTACCCTATTTAGTTGCCGGAGCAATAACTTAAATCAACGAAATGAACATAAAGGAAAGGAGGGTACCGTGGAGCTTCCGGAATAT
>DATKYC010000431.1:0-6685 GCA_035528695.1 Acidobacteriota bacterium
AGGACTCTTGTGTAGAAGCGGGAATAAAGGAGGTGAAGGATAGCGTGTTCTATACCTCCGATATATTGATCTACCGGCATCCAGTAAGCGACCTTATTGCTATCAAGTGGCCCCTCGTGGTAATCGGGACACGCGAATCGATCAAAATACCACGAGGACTCCACAAAGGTGTCCATGGTGTCTGTTTCACGCATGGCCTTTCCTTTACACCTGGGGCATGCCGTTTCGTAGAATGAGGATTCAAACGGCAGGGGAGATCCTCCGCCTGGTCTCATGTCAAGGTCCAGCGGGAGAATTACCGGAAGGTCTTCCTCTAGGACTGGAACGGTCCCGCACTTATCGCAGTAAATTATCGGGATGGGGGCACCCCAGTAACGCTGCCGCGAAATGCCCCAGTCCCTGATTCTGAAATTCACCGTCTTGTGTCCCATTCCCTTTGATTGCAGGTATTCTGCAATACTGTCCAGGGCCTCCAGGTTGCGTTCACCGTTGAATGGGCCGGAATTCACCAAAATCCCCTCGTCCACATAGGCCTCTGTCATTGTTTCTTCGCTGAGGTCCCGATTTGGCGGCATGATGACAATCCTCAGTGTCAGGCCGTATTGCTTGGCGAATTCGAAATCTCTCTGGTCGTGGGTGGGGACGGCCATAATGGCCCCTGTGCCATAGTCAGCGAGGACAAAATTGGCCACAAAGATTGGTATCTCCTCATCTGTCACGGGATTTAGGCAGTATCTTCCTGTAAAAACCCCCTCCTTTGCGGTAAAATCAGCTGTGCGCATATAGCTGTCTATCTTGAGGGTGCGTTCAATGAATTGGAGAACTTCCTTTTCCTGTGGAAGTCCTCTCACCAGTTCCTTTACCATGGGATGCTCGGGAGCAAAGCAGAGAAAGGTTGCGCCGAAAATCGTGTCCTGCCGTGTGGTGAAGACCTCTATGAGCTTATCTGAACCCACCAATGGGAAGCTGATAATGGCGCCGTAGCTCTTTCCGACCCAATTCTTCTGCATGGTTAAGACCCTCTTGGGCCACCCGGGAAGCTTATCGCAATACTCAAGAATTTCATCTGCATACGCCGTTATTTTGAGGAACCAGCTATCCATCTCTTTGATGGTCACCTCCTGGTCGGTATGGCGCCAGCAGCAACCATTTTCCACCTGCTCATTGGCGAGAACGGTCTGGCATTTTTCACACCAGTTAACTAGTGTCCTTTTCTTATATGCGAGGCCATTTTCATACATCTTCAGGAATACCAGCTGTTCCCATCGGTAATACTCTGGATCACAGGTGGCCAGCTCTCGGTTCCAGTCATAGCTGAAGCCCATTGTCTTGAGCTGGGCCTTCATGGCTTTTATATTGTCGTATGTCCACCGGGCTGGATGAGTATTATTCTCTATTGCGGCATTCTCAGCAGGCATTCCAAAGGCATCCCACCCCATTGGGTGAAGTACATTCTTGCCGCACATCTTTTTGTATCTAGAAACCACGTCTCCAATAGTGTAATTGCGCACGTGCCCCATATGAATCTTTCCCGAGGGGTATGGAAACATTTCCAAAAGGTAGTATTTCTCTTTAGATGGATCTTCGGAGACTTCAAATAAACCTTCTTTTTCCCAATGGGTTTGCCACTTAAATTCAAGTTCCTTAGGATTATATTTCATGGTCCACTATACCCCTATCCGGAATTACTGATTTTCGATTGGTGATTAGCGATCCGAGGAATTTTTTCCATCTCCAAACAGCCTTAGCCTTCTATACAACTTCTGGCAGCATTGTCCGATCTTCTATCACAGATAATGGTGCAGTCAAGCCGTGAACTGAAATGTTCTTTCAGAAGTTGAACGGTATCTTCAACCTTTCCAATAAATGTCTCATCCATAGAAACGACTATTTTTAGCAAGAAGTCTGATTCACCCTTATGACGTAATAGGAAAGGGGCCACAAGATGCACGCAGGCTGCCTTGAGCTGAGAAGGATATTCACCCTCCAACCCTTCTACCAATGATATTCTAATAGCAAGATCATTTACACCCATCTTTTCCAAGGCATAACCGGTCTCCCCAAGTCTTGTAGAAAAATCATCTAAACTGTAATCAGCGCGGGCTCCAAGCCCTTTTAGTAACATCTTGTCTGCCTTAATCATGCCTTGAGAGGGCACGAGAAGGATTTCTCCTTTCGCTCCAGTCCAGAATCCTCTTTTATTGAGGGAGGAGAGATATCCTGAGGTTTTCGCGTCCAGGCCTGATATCCCATCCGCAGTACTCAGGTCTTCCTGAAAGACGAGGGCTACCACGGCCTGACACCAGAGAGAGTCTAGAGAACGAGGAGTAAATCGCAAATCCAGAATCATGACATTGAGTAGCCTGGCTCAGAGAATTTTCTGACAACCTTTGGGGCATGGGCATTGTTTTGGGAGATGCAAATCGAAATAGATTACCCGCCTTGTTTTCTTACCTGGCCTTTCTCCAAGAGGGTGTTGTATATGTTATCAAGGATACCATTTATGAAGCTTCCTGAATCCTCGCTGCCAAATTTTTTCCCTACCTCCACCGCCTCATCAATGGAAACTTTGGGAGGAATATCTTCCCTGAAGAGCATCTCAAAGGTGGCCAACCTCAAAATGGACCTGTCCAGGCGGGACATCCTTTCTAATCGCCAGTTCTTGGATGCTTCGGTGAGCAACTTATCAAGATCCTTCTTCTTCTCACATACCCCTAAGACCAGCTCTTTTGAGAATGACCTAGTTGACCTCTGATAATTAAAGCTCTGACATATCAAGTCAAAGGCTTTATTAGGATCATCAGGGCTAAACTCGAGATGAAAAAGAACCTGGATAGCGAGCTCTCGGGCTCTTCGCCTTTTACCCATTTCTCATAAAGGGCCACTTATCCCAGCTTATTGAAGAGGTTAACCATTTCGATGGCGGCCATGGCGGCCTCATAGCCTTTGTTCCCGGACTTAGATCCGGCCCTCTCAATAGCCTGTTCAAGATTGTCAGTGGTGAGGACACCAAAGGTCACGGGAACGGTGGTTTCCAAAGCAACATTGGCAATCCCTTTAGAGACTTCTGCTGCCACATAGTCAAAATGCGGCGTAGCTCCCCTAATGACTGCCCCTAGGCATACTACGGCATCATACGAACCGCTTTGCGCCAATCTCTTGGCCACAACAGGGATCTCAAAGGCCCCGGGTACCTTTACCAAGAATATATTTTCCTCGATGGCTCCGTGTCTCCTCAGGGCATCCACGGCACCTTCCATTAACCTAGAGCTGATGAAATCATTGAATCGACTTACTATGATTGCAAACCGGAATCCTTCCGCTGATAATTGGCCTTCCACTACATTGGGCATAGTTACCCCCCGTTGTTAAAGGTGAAAGTCGTCATTGGGAATAATGACACTGATGCGCGATCTCACGTTCACGATCCCAGATCCCCCCATCTACTCTTCATGGATATGCATGAGGTGCCCCAGTTTTTTGCATTTGGTCAACAGGTATTTCAGGTTTTCCTGCCTAGGTTCGATCTCGATAGGAACCCTTCCTGTAACCTTTAGGCCATACCCTTCAAGACCAATAATTTTCTTGGGATTATTTGTGATCACCCGCATCTTTCTGACCCCCAGGGCAACCAGAATCTGGGCACCAACCCCGTAATCTCGAAGATCTGGATCAAACCCGAGCTCTTCATTAGCCTCAACCGTATCCAGGCCCTTGTCCTGCAGTGCATAGGCCCTCAATTTGTTTCCGAGACCGATACCTCTACCTTCTTGTTGAAGGTACAATATGGCTCCCTTGCCTTCTTCTTGGATCATAGCCATGGCCTTTTTCAGCTGTTCCCCACAGTCACACCGGTAGGAACCAAAGACATCCCCTGTGAGGCACTTGGAATGAACACGCACCATCACTTCCTCATCAGGGTTGATCTCATTTTTCACTAAGGCTAGGTGTTCCTGATTGTCAATCTCATTCACAAAGACAATGGCTTTGAACTCCCCGTAAGGAGTTGGCAATACTGTTTCCGCTATTTTGCGCACGAAGGATTCGGTTCGCATCCGGTAGGCGATGATGTCTGCGACGGTTGCTATCTTAAGGTCGTATTTCTTGGTGAATTCTTCAAGATCCGGCATCCGGGCCATTGTGCCATCATCTTTCATTATCTCGCAGATCACAGCGGCTGGCTTCAGCCCCGCCAGCTTTGCAAGGTCTATGGACCCTTCTGTCTGACCTGTCCTGAACAAGACCCCACCCCTTCTACCCCTTATGGGGAAGACATGTCCTGGCTGAACGAGATCATCCGGTTTGGCATCGTCTGCCACAGCGGTTAAAATGGTATGGGCCCTGTCAGCTGCTGAAATACCCGTTGTTACCCCACAACGCGCTTCGATGGAAGTCGTGAAAGCTGTCTTAAAAGCAGAACGATTATCATAGACCATTGGGGCGAGTTTAAGCCTCTCTACAATCTCAGGGGATAATGCGAGGCATATGAGTCCACGACCGTATTTGGCCATGAAATTAACTGCCTCAGGGGTGACTTTCTCAGCGGCGATAGTGAGGTCTCCCTCGTTCTCCCGGCCCTCATCATCAACAAGGACGATCATCTTCCCCTGTCTCAGGTCCTCCAATACCTCTTCAATCTCTGCAACGGGCATATTACTCACCAAATCCGTGTTCTAAAAGCATCTCCATGTCGATCTTGGATGTGCTCTTTCCCTGTGAGTTTGATTTATCCAGGGAAAGGAATTTCTCGACGTATTTTCCAATCATATCCGCTTCTATATTAACCAAATCCCCCAGGTTTTTTTTCAGAATAGTAGTCTCCTTGCCGGTCTGGGGGATGATGTTTACCTCAAAAAATCTGTCCTCACAACGATTAATTGTCAAGCTAATCCCGTCCACTGCAACAGATCCCTTTTCAATAGTATAGCGCGAGATTTGTTCGTCAATCCCTATTCTCAAAAGCCATGATCTCTGTTCAGGCTCTTTTTTCAATATCTTGCCAATGCCGTCCACGTGACCCGAGACCAGATGCCCCCCCAGCCGATCCGTAAGACGCAGGGACCTCTCCAAGTTCACTTCGTCAGCCTGTCTCAGTAAGCTTAGGGTGCTTCTGGAAAGTGATTCTCCAGAAACATCCATTGTAAAGGAGCCTTCTGAAACCTCGATCACTGTCAGGCACACACCATCAACAGAAATGCTGTCTCCTACCCGGCAGTCTGTTATTTGGAAAAGCGGAGAAATAGTCAGCCTCATATCGTCGCCTATGCGACGAATGGCCTTTATCTTCCCTATGCCTTCTGCTAAACCAGTGAACATACGGCCATACCTGACTCTGGTTCTGGATTGTGTATAATATAGTGGCCAAGCCCAATTAATTCAAGGGGTTGACATAAATAGTTTAAACACTCTTTTGTCCTTAGGCTAGTGGCGAATGGGCCTAATGACTCAGAACGAGCTGCTGCTATTACTGATAATTTGGATAACCTATGATCAGTAGGTCGTCCCCGAATCGCTTGGTCCGGATATCTCTTAGGACCAGGCATTGGTCCACACTTTTTGCTCCGGGACCAGATGCCATTGGGATGCCATCATCCCCCCCAAGGAGCTTGGAGGACTTGAATATAAAAAATTTATCTATCAGTCTTTCTCGAAGCATAGAGCCTATGAGTGAAGCACCTCCTTCAACAAGAAGGCTGGTGACTGAGTTTTTCCCAAGTATATCCATTAAGGCCCCTAAGTCAATCATGTTACGCTTGGTGGTGCAGGTAATGATAGAAACCCCTTCCCGCCTAAATTTTTCCATTTTTTTTCTTTGCACACCAGCACCAACCGCGATTAGTGTGTTTGAATAAGAATGGTGATGAAGAATCTTTGCATTTGGGGGAATTCTTAAATGAGTGTCCACCACGATACGCGAGGGATCTCTACCGCGGCCTCGTATGAGTCGGGTGGTAAGGAGGGGATCATCTGCGAGAACCGTTCCTACCCCCACCATTACCGCATCCACCCGATCCCTTAAGCGGTGTACGAACTGCCTGGACCTCTCATTGGTCACCCACTTTGAGTTTCCGGTGCTGGTTGCAGCCCACCCATCTAAGGTGAGGGCGGACTTCACGATTACGAAAGGGCGTCTTGAAGTGACAAATTTCAAGAAGACTTCATTGAGCTGTGCGCATTCTGCTTCCAGGACGCCAGGCTTGACTTCAATTCCTTTATCCCGGAGAAATTCGCAACCGCCGCCGGTAACATCAGGATTGGGGTCCCTCATCCCAATAACCACTCTCTTAATTCCACTCCTGAGAATGGCCTCAGTACACGGAGGTGTTCGCCCGTAATGGTTGCATGGCTCCAGGGTCACATATAGTGTGGCTCCGGCCGCTTTTGTCCCTGCCTCTTTCAGTGCCTCAATTTCTGCATGGGGAAGGCCGGCTCTACGATGGTAACCTGTCGCAATCGCCTTACCGTTCCTCACAATCACCGCCCCTACAGCAGGATTGGGGGTAGTTCGACCCAAACCTTTCCGGGCCTGGCGCAAGGCCTCTTGCATGAATCTTACATCCACCTCATTCATGGGGTTTCTTTGAGATGTTGAATTTTTGTAACACTTTAGCTCTTTTCAATTTTACAGAGTCGGTTCATGGGTCCTTTTCCGGAGTGACCGGCGGGAGGCCTTCGTCATTTCAAG
>DATKYC010000432.1:0-6505 GCA_035528695.1 Acidobacteriota bacterium
ATAACCCATATCCACTTTCAAAGAATGATGAATGAAAGAAAGATTCCCTTCATGGCCTTTGCCGACTATGACGTCGCACCCTATGGTTTCAACGACTATTTTGATGCAGTGCAGGTGTTCTGCAGTAATAGTATCCTCGGCCTAGGCATTGGAAACATAGATCGAGACTACCCCCTCTTTGGAATTCCCACCTTCCGTCTCCAAGAGGGATCTGAGCCTGATTAGTCGGACATGGGTCTTTGCCGATAACAAAGGATTGGCTATTTTATACCCACGTGGATACCCTTCTAAGTTGAATACCGGCTACTTTCTATCCAGGTTGTGCTTATCTTTTCCAAAAGAATCACGCCTCCAATGGGAAATTAATCAAAAAAACGTGAATAATTAATAGGTTAAATGGAGACTGCTACTTTGTGGTATGGCTTTTGCGTTATAAATATCACAAAGGCTCAAAACCACCGTAAGGGAGGTCTCGCAATGAAAAGAGAAAAAACGACAGTAAAGGAAAATTGTCGGGTTCAAATGGACGGGGTCAACCAAGATGTACATTATGAAAGAAAGAATCCATGATCCCTATTTGGAGGTCTATCAGTGATATTCATGATTGCAATTTGGGTTTTGATCGTAGCTGGAGGGTTGTTCTTCCTGGTGAAGTGGCTGCCCAAGGTCTCGGAAGGGCATCATGGCCAGTTGCTGCTGCCCGGCTCGAGCGCTCTGGAGATACTCAAAGAGCGTTACGCCCGCGGTGAGATAGACCGGGAGGAGTTTGCGCAGAAGAAGCGAGACATTAACGTCGATTGAGGGCTCGCCTCGACTCCACCAGGCAAGAGAGAATCCGTTTATTCAGACTACGATGGAACACAGGGTGCTGGTGTGGCGGGCTGAAAAGACTGAGGCTAAACTCACGAACAAGGAGGAATCGAAATGGAAGAGAAAACTGTGCACATTCCGTCCGTCTCATGCGGGCATTGCATTATGACCGTCAAACGATGGGTAGGCGAGCTCGAGGGGGTCAAGTCGGTGGAAGGCGATGAGAAAACCAAGATGGTGACAATCAAGTGGGAGAGCCCGACTACCTGGGAGACGATTGATGACACACTAAAAAAGACCGGCTACCCGGTCGGTTAGCATTTCATCAAGTTAGGGGATTGCCAGTAACCACGCAAAGGGCAGAAATGCCAGTGCAGGGATGGCCTGCGATGAGTGCAATGCGACCGTAGTCATATAATGCCTAAGGCTGGATAGACGGCGGATCTAAGGAGGAAAAATTGTTGTTATGGTGCCTTTATCAAGTTTCAAGAATCAGACAGTTGCCAGATTAACTACCAGGTTTCCCTTGCTGGCAAAGAAGTTCACTGCTGGCTTTTCGCCGGTGGAGACAGTAGGGGTGCCGTGGTGCCCTCCCAAAAACCCATCGGCGGAAAGCAAAGTGGCGCTTGTCACAACTGCCGGTGTCCACCACAGGGATCAACCGCCGTTTGATATGAAGGACCCGGACGGGGACCCTACCTACAGGGTCATGGATGTCTCCAGGCCAATCAGTGAGGTCATGATTACCCACGATTACTATGACCACTCTGACGCAGATAGAGACATAAACATCGTGTTCCCGATTGAAAGACTCTGGGAACTGGAAAAGGACGGTCTCATCGGAGAGGTTGCGCGCATCCATTACGGATTTATGGGCCACATCGTAGGGCGGCACATTCAGACCCTCGTCAACCTTAGTGCCCCTGAAGTGGCCCGCAGGCTGAAATGGGACGCTGTGGATGTTGTTCTACTGACCCCCGGCTGAGGGGTTTGCAATCAGTCCGTGGGGCTGATTCAGAGAGCCATAGAAAGGGAGGGGATTTCAACCATTGGAATTTCCATTGTTCGCCGCTTCTCAGAGAAGGTAAAGCCTCCCCGGACAGTGTTTCTCAGGTGGCCATTTGGTCATCCCCTGGGGGAGCCTTTTAATGTGCCTCAGCAAAGAACTGTTCTTAAGGCCGCGTTCAAGGCCCTGTATTCCATCAAGACCCCGGGTGAAATAGTGGACTTGCCATTCAGATGGAAAAAACAGAAGTACGATGTGGACACAGCATATCTATTAAGTAATCTGCCGCCTTGTATCTAAAGGGATCAACAGATGCCGTTGCGAAAAAAGGATTTGAGATGAAAAGAGCATTCATATGCTTACAAGGGTCACCATTTCCAGAAGACAGGCGAAGATAACTCATGGCTAACCGAGGGGAATCCAAAAAAGTGGCGGTCATTGCCCTTATGATTGGCGGAATTCTTTGCCTGCATTATTTCACATTTTCGTATATGAGGTACCATCATGCGGTTTACCGAATGCTCTTCTACCTCCCCCTGGTTCTAGGGTGCTTCTGGTTTGGCCTTAAAGGCGCGTGGTATGTGTCCGCTGGCGTCACCATTTTCTATCTTCCCTACCTCATCAAACAATGGCAAGGGTTTTCGTTCGACGATTTTCAAAAAATCCTTGAGGGGGTTCTCTTTATTGTGATCGCCTTCATACTTGGATGGTTAGTTGAAAAGGAAAGAAAAAAACACGCGGCCCTCGTTCAGGCCGAGAGATTTGCCGCCACAGGAAAAGCCCTCCTTGAGATAGCGCATGATATGAAAACCCCTTTGATCGCTATTGGCGGTTTTGCGGGGCAGATATTGAGAGGCCTGAGGCACCAAGGCCCAAATGAGAAAAAGCTTAATATTGTGATTCAAGAAACGGCCCGTCTTGAATCCATGGTGAGGGGAATGCTCGATTTTGGCGCTCCCATAAAGCTTCAACCCACCGAAACAGACCTGAAAGGAATGGTGCGGGAGGCAATAGCAGTGGCTGAACCGATGGCGAGGATAAATGGGGTGACGCTGAAAGTTGATCTGGAACCCTCTCTGCCTACCCTCATTATGTTGGATGCTCCCAGAGCCAAACAGGTCCTTCTGAACCTAATAAGCAATGCAGTTGGGGCCTGTCCAGACGGGGGGCAGGTTACAGTTAGGACTTTGCTTGAGGATCATGCTGTAGTCCTGACGGTGACTGACTGTGGCTGTGGAATACCGGAAGAATATCGCGACAGGATCTTTGATCCTTTTTTTTCAACAAAGCAGGAAGGAACCGGTCTGGGCCTGGGGATTGTGAAAAAGATTGTTGAGGCGCACGGAGGAGAAGTCTCTTTCTATTCTAATGCGGAGAGGGGGGTGACATTTACAGTGCGATTCCCCTTTTTGAAAAGTTGGAAGGTCGAAGAGGAAAGAAAATGGGAAAGACTAAAATCTCAATTAATACGCATACCCTGATATAGGGAGAGAGGCTGAAACAATCTCTACAAGCTATCCGCCAGGTTACTCCTCTGAAAAGACCGAAAGAAGGTGCACCAGTGAAAAGACCCACAAACGCAGCCAAAGATATTACTGCTCCATTATGCAACGTATATGTGGACCTCGGCGATAAAAAGCTGGTAGGTGTCTACCAAGAGTGTGCGTGCTCTTTTTGCTTGGAGGGCTTCCCCGGCGGGGTGAAGACGGATCACGGGAAAGACCTAAAAGGCAAATCTACCAGGCGGAAAGGTAGATAGCGCTGCTACATGGAGTTGCTCCTCAAGGCTTTGACGCTCACAGAAATTGACCCATCATTGCTCATCAAAATTGACCCACCCGAGGGGGCATATCCCATACCCCCCCTAAATTAGAAAAGCCCTGAAAGAATAAGAACCAGATGCAAAGTAGATCCAGGTGATGCCCACCACATAATTCTGTTTTGAGGCATTGTGTCTTGTAGGTTTATGGTTTCGATATGGAGGGAACCATGAGCTGCATGATTCGATGTGTCCAGTGTGGGCGTCACTTTATTGCGAACCCTCGCGTAAAGAACCAGCGATATTGTGGCAGTAAGGAATGCCAGCGTGCCAGGAAGACCCTCTGGCAGAGGGAAAAGATGAGGACAGACACGGAGTACCAGGCCAACCAACGGGAAAGTCATCGGAGCTGGCGGGAGAGGAATCCGGGATACTGGAAACAGTACAGGAGTGGACATCCCGAGTATGCGATGCGCAATCGGCTATTACAGAGGCATCGGGACAAGAGAACTCTTCACAGGAATCTTGCAAAGATGGACGCGTTGGGAGGTCCTTTTTCATCTGTCAAAGCGGGCAGTTACTACCTTATTGCGCAGGGAGAAAATCTTGCAAAGATGGACGCGTTAACGCATAAAGTTTATTTAATTCCAACCAGTTAGCCAATCTTGCAAAAAAGGACTCGATAGACATACCTCCATAGGATTACAGTGGATGACTATATCCTGGCCAGAGATGCATTGATCCAAAAGGACCTCATCGCCTTTGATGGGCAGCTGTTCCAGGTCCTATCTCTTCCGAATAAGGCGTCAGAGGAGCCCTTAAGGACCGGTGAAGAGATGTGGCAACGGGACCCTGCCGCCATCCATCAGCTCATAGTAAATGGCTTAAGGAAGTGAGGCCCTTGCAAAGATGGACGCGTTAATTGCCGTGGATTACATCGCAGAAACAAAGGAGATAGAGATTGGGCAGCTTATCCTGAGATATGGACATACCAGGGTCCACAGGCCTGAGATTGCCTCATCTCTTATGAACTCCATAGAACGTTTCGGTCAACGCATTCCGGTGATTACTGTAAGGGAAAGCGATGCTTCATTTGTCCTCATTGACGGATATCTGAGGGTGGCCGCTCTCAAACGGTGCGGGAAAGATACTGTGGTGGCGGAGATATGGCAGTGCAATGAGCAAGATGCCTTGATTCGTGTCCTTATGAAGAACCAGGAACGAAGATGGGAGGTATTGGAAGAGGCACTCTTGATAAGGGAACTCATGGAACATTATCACATGTCTCAGCCCAGGATAGCTCAGCTCATGGGCCGAAACCAGAGTTGGATATCCCGTCGCATTGCCCTTGTTTATGCATTGCCCGATGAGATCCTGGGATTTGTTCAAAAGGGATACATATCCACATGGGCGGCAACGAGGGTCCTGGTGCCTATGGCGCGCGCCATACCGGATCATGCAAAGGCCCTGGCAGAAAACCTTATAAAAGAGCCCATCTCCACCCGCGGTCTCATGGAACTATACCATCACTATCAGAGATCAAATCGCCAACTCAGAGACAGGATAGTAAAGAGCCCCGGGCTTTTCCTGAAAGCGCTCCATACGACAGAACAACAAAATCAAACCACAATCCTCAAACAAGGCCCAGAGGGCAAATGGCTCAAGGACTTAAGAGTGGCAAGGCATATCTTTTCAAGGCTTACAGAAAAAGTCCCTATTATTTTTTATGAAGGACAGGAGATGCTTGAGCGCCGCACATTGCTTACGGCCTTTGAAGATACCAGGAAGGCCTTTTTGGCCCTGGAACAGGAAATCAGGAGGTATGATAACCATGAAAAAGCAGGAGACAACAGAGACCATCCTGACCCTGCATCAGAAGGGGGTCACAATCAGAGAGATCAGTCGTATCCTCAACATCTCCAGGAACACTGTGAAACGGGTTTTGAGGGGAAGCGGCCCATCTCAAAGCTCCTCCCCTTACGAGGAGATCAAACCCATCATCCAGGAGTTATTCAAACCCTGCCGGGGTAATGTGGTTCGCATCCGGGAAATCCTCCAGGAAAAATATGGTTGCGTTATCCCCTACAGCAGCCTCACCCGGATAGTACGCGATCTGGGGCTGAGGGACAACAAGCCCACAGGGCAGGGGATTACAGCTTCGCTCCTGGAGAAGAATGCCAGCATGACACGTCGCCCCATAATCTCGTCATCGGGGAGAAAAAGGTAAAGGCCCAGTGTGCAGGCCTTGTCCTTGCTTACTCCCGCAAACTCTTTATCCAGTACTATCCTTCATTCACCCGCTTTGAAGCAAAGGTCTTTCTTACCGAGGCATTCCGCTTCATGGATGGAACTTGTCCCCGCTGTATCATTGACAATACCAGTGTTATTGTGGCTAACGGCAGCGGTCCCGATGCCGACATCACCCCTGGCATAAAACGTTTCGGACATATCTTTGGTGTGAAGTTCGTCCCACACCGAATCGGCGATGCTGACAGGAAGGCCAAAATAGAGAGGAACTTTTTTTATGTAGAAAAAAACTTCCTCCCCGGCCGAACCTTTTCCGACTGGCATGATCTTAATGAACAGGCAACAAAATGGTGCATTGAAAAGGCAAACCAAAAGCCTAAACGCTCGCTGGGCATGAGCCCGGACGCAGCATATCTCATGGAAAAGCCTTATCTCAATCCCCTTCCTCCATACATCCCTCCCGTTTACAAAAGCCTTTACAGGGTTGTGGATGTGGCAGGCTACGTGGCCGTGGACACAAACCGTTATTCCGTCCCGGAGCGATTCCTGGGAAAACAGGTCGAGGTCCATAAGTCATGGGATGACGTCACGGTCTTCTTCAAAAATCAAAAAATCGCCCAGCATCAAAGGATCATGGACAAGCGCAACACCAGAGTCACGGCCAAGGGACACCATCGCCCTTT
>DATKYC010000433.1:0-2975 GCA_035528695.1 Acidobacteriota bacterium
AAGTGTTGGCCACGCAGCCATTTTTTCCTTTTATGCAACAAAGGTGATCACCACAGGTGAAGGGGGGATGGTCATGTCAAACTCCCATGACCTGATGAACCGGGTCCGAGACCTCAGGGAGTATGACCAGAACCAGGACTCCGGTGTACGCTATAATTACAAGATGACTGATATACAGGCCTCAATTGGGCTTGCGCAACTGGAGCGACTCCAGGGATTCATCCATAGGAGAAGGGCTATTGCCCACGAATACTACAAGGCCTTTGAGACCTTTCCCATTCAAGTGCCGCCCCGTGACGATGGCCATATTTACTACCGCTACATCATCGATCTGGGAGAGGACTCAGAGCCCCATATCGAGGCTGTTGGGAAAAAGGGAATTGGGTGTGCCCTGCCGGTCTATATGCCCCTCCACCGCTATTTGGATATGGAGGGCTACCCTAAGACAGAACAGGTTTGGCGGCAGTCCCTTTCGATTCCGATCTACCCATCTTTAACCGAAGGAGAACTCAATCGTGTTATTGAGGCGGTCGCCGGTGTGCTCAGGAGGGCTTAAAGGGTGAAGGACAATCGCACTACTAGAATGTCGCATTATATCTACTTCTTAGTGCTGTTATCGACCTTAGTGCTCCTTTGCCCTCTGACGAGACGATTCTTCTCAGAGCTAGGGGAGCGATGGTTCTATATCATGGCCCTCTCTTTCGCGCTTTCTTTTTCATTGACTCCTTTCTTTAGATTCCTTGCCATGAGATGGAATATCGTAGACCAACCTGACGCAAGAAAGGTCCATGAGAAAGCGACCCCCCTGTTAGGAGGTGCAGCCATTTTTGTGGCTTTTACAGCTGGTATCCTACTGAATGGGATTTATTCTTTAAAGCTCTTTGCCATTCTCGGTGGCTCAGCCATTGTGTTCACTGTCAGTGTTATTGACGACTTCAAAGAAGTGCCTGCACTGCTTAAGCTCCTGGTCCAAGTGGTGGGTGCTTCGCTGGTCATGTGTTTTGGAATTGTCCTGCGCGTTCTGCCAGAGGGGCTCGGACTCTTTGGACATGCCGCAAACGTGCTCTTGACCCTCTTGTGGATTGTGGGGGTTACCAATGCCATGAACTTCTTCGATGGGATGGATGGCCTGGCGACCGGGTTGGGAGCTATTGTATCCTTTTTTCTCGGGATAGTGGCCTTTCAGACAGGCCAGCCCTTCCTGGGGTGGATTTCCCTGGCCATAATGGGAAGCTGTCTTGGATTTTTACCCTACAACTTTAAGCCAAAAAGAAGTGCTTCCATCTTTTTAGGAGATGGTGGCAGTAACCTCATCGGCTTCCTGCTTGCGTGCCTCGCGGTCTATGGAGATTGGTCCGAAACCAATCCCTTCGTGGCATTGACCTCACCGCTCCTCATATTCTGGATCCTGATCTTTGATATGGTACATATCACCGTTGACCGAATCATCACAGGCAAGGTCCTTAATTTTAAGAGCTGGATCGAGTATGTGGGAAAGGATCACCTCCACCATCGAATTTCCGAAGTCCTCGGAGGCCCCAAGAAGTCGGTCCTTCTCATCTACTTCCTGAGTGTCACTCTAGGGACAAGCGCCATAGTGCTGCGGAACGCCCGGACCATTGATGCAATCCTGTTACTCTTGCAAGCCTCTATGATAGTGGTCCTTCTTACCATCCTTGAGAGAAATGGACGTCGTCTCGCGAATAACAAGCATTAAACGCCCGATCTTCTCTTATCTCTCACAAAGCTCCCTGAGTCACTGGAATACGAACCATTGCGTTTCCGCGCTGTCCGAGGTAGACTCCGATGGAGATGCAAAAAGGGGGAAAACGCGCTCGAAAGAGCCATATGCGGGAGTTAAATGTGAATAAGGAACCGGCTGCCAGTGAAGCCATCTATCAGCAGCTGATCGCCCCGAAGCCTTATCTCTGGTGGTGGGTTCACGATAGGCAAAGGCTCTCCCTTGGGAGCGTTATCGAGGGGGTATTGGCCTTTGGAGACATGGACGATGTGAACAAGCTGTTTCTCCTTGTGGGGCGTGAGAAGGTGAAAGAGATTTTTTTCAAGCAGATCTCGGGGCGCCGTTGTAACTACAGGCCCCAGACTGTCAACTTCTTTAAAAAGGTGTTTGCCCGAAATGTTTGAAAATGTCTTATCCAGCCAACAATTCGCCCTGGCAGAGAGATTATTACCGGAGGTAAACGATTTTTATCTTGCCGGCGGTACGGCTCTCGCTTTGCAGATAGGCCACCGGCGCTCACTGGATTTCGACCTCGGCTCACCACATGAAATAGACGCTTTTGACTTGGAGCGGAGACTTATCTCCCGTGGATTTAAGATCGAGGCTATCCTAACCGTTACAGGAAATGAGTTTTCACTGGTATTGGAGGATACCCGCGTTACCTTCTTTTTTTTCCCTTTCCATATCGTGCACGAACAGGCGTGGGACCGCGTGCAGATAACGTTTCCAGACATATCCGTTTTGGCGGCCATGAAGGCCTACGCCCTGGGAAGGCGCGGCAAGTGGAAGGACTATGTTGACCTGTATTTCGTCCTGAAATTCAAATTGAATATGGGAGAGCTCATCAGTAAAGCAGAAGAGATATTTTCCTCCCAATTTAATACCAAATTGTTCCGAGAGCAGCTGTGCTATTTTGATGACATCGATTATTCAGAGACTATTGAGTATATCGAATATGCACCTGGCGACGACGAGATAAGAGCTTTCCTGGAATCCCTTGCTACAGACATCTAAACTCTATTTTCACAAGTCTCAGGCCTTTCAACCCTCCTCAAGGCTAGGAAGCCGATCCTTCAGCGGAGCGATCCTCAAGACCAGAAGGCCGCTCCTCGATTCCAATCCCACATCGCATATCCCGCATCGCAGTTCACACATCGCATATCGCAGTTCCCACATCCCATTTTTCAAATTTCACGACCTCATAAATAGCGTGAGGAGTAGATCTTGAGTGACA
>DATKYC010000434.1:0-2998 GCA_035528695.1 Acidobacteriota bacterium
GCCGCCACTATCCCTTTGTGAAGAATCACTGCATTAGCCCCGGCCATAGCGACTGTATCCACAGTATTCCTGATATCTCTGATACCCTCTATGGGACCCATAGCTACTCCATGGGTAAGTGGAACCATAACCGTTTTCTTGGTATTACGGTCCATTATCCTTTCCATTCGAATCCTTTTGCCTAGCATCTCTTTTTCCTCCTTGCGAAAACCTCGCTGACCGCCCTGGAGCGTAAATAGTGGTCTGAAAAAACAAGCTTTACCAGCGTTTTACCTTGTCAAGAAAAATTTATCAAGATTTCTTCTTGACACTACCCTTTGCTATCGTTAAACTAAATAGAATGAATTGCGAGAGACAAAATATATCTATTACCTATCTTTGCAATTGGTGGTGGCTCAGCTCTGCTAAGGAGGTGAGCCTGCCAAGATAAGCTTAGACTAGCATAAAAACCGTAGGTCATCTTCTTAGAGGTCCTACGGTTTTTTTATTTTTTAGTATTCCAAAAAAGGCCGTGGGTCATTGACGCTCACGGCCTTTTTTTATCTGGGGCAGAAGAGGTAAGCGCCTGGAGTGAAGAAGGAGAGATTATGGGCTTAAGGCACCGTGAATATGAAGTGGAAGGAGTTCCATTTCACCCTGAATCTATATTGACAAGAAAGGGCGTGATGCTCTTACAAAATTTTCTAAAAAATGGAGGTAACCAAAATGATTAAGAACATTATTGCAAAAGTAGTCAAGGGGGATAACCTGACAGAATCTGAGATGGAAAAGACGATGGATGCCATCATGACAGGGAAGGCCACGGATGCACAGATTGGCGCGTTCGTCACCGCCTTGAGATTAAAGGGAGAGACAGTAGATGAGATTACAGGTGCTGCCAGAGCGATGAGGGCTAAGGCGATCAAAGTATGCCTTAACAATCACTCGGTGAACATAGATCGGGATGAAATCAACATAGAAGATGAGACCATCCTTGATACCTGTGGAACCGGGGGAGATGGTACCAGGACCTTCAATGTCTCCACCGCTACCGCATTTGTGGCCGCTGGGGGTGGAATAAAGGTGGCAAAACATGGAAATCGCGCAGTCTCAAGCCTCTGCGGAAGCGCGGATGTACTTGAAAATCTGGGTGTGAAGTTAGATATCACCACATCCGATGTGGAAAGATGCATCGGAGAGATAGGGATTGGGTTTCTCTATGCACCTCTTTTTCACGGTGCCATGAAATATGCGGCCGGTCCGAGGCGTGAAATAGGGATCCGTACTATCTTCAATCTCCTTGGTCCGCTTACTAACCCGGCGGGTGCTTCCGCCCAGGTCCTGGGGGTTTATGCCCCAAGTCTCACCGAGAACATAGCCCATGTCCTTAAGAGGCTCGGGACCAGAGAGGCATTCGTGGTCTGCGGGGAAGGGACATTTGATGAGATAAGCATCTGCGGTCCGACCAGAGTTTCTCATCTAAAGGAAGGCCATGTGACGACTTCTGTCATGACACCAGAAGACTATGGTTTAGAAAGGGCAGCCCTTGAGGATATCCAGGGCGGCAACGCACGTGAGAATGCCTTTATCATTCGTGAGATCTTGGATGGCGAGAAGGGACCAAGAAGGGACATGGTCCTTCTCAATGCTGCGGCTGCATTCGTTGCAGCAGGTCTCGATGTTGATTTCAAAGGAGGTATTGAGAGGGCAAGGGATTCCATTGATTCCGGCAGTGCTAAGGAAAAACTCAGCTCTCTCGTCAATTTCACCCAGCAGTGCAGAGCCTTTGTGAGAAAAGAGCTGTAGGAGAAGGCACAAATGGATTCTCCATTGGTGGAGATACTTTCCGAGAAACGCAAGAAGGTCAGCAGACTAAGAAAGACGGGCATGCTAGCTCGTAGAACCTGAAGAAGCTCCACCTCGGCATCCAGTTTGAGATGGAAACATTTCCCGATAAAGGACTCGATCTCAACAATCCCTTACTGAAGGCAATGCAAGAAGCCGCGCGTCAGTTGGGCATAAAGTTCGAGACAGAAGACTGAGCAACACGTAATTTGGATCACTTGAGAGAGTCCGGCTGATACTCCATAAAAAACCGGTAGAAGGCTGCGAGCACCAGGGAATGGGTTATTTCTCCGTTGCGGATGAGATTAGGAATTTCGCTCAGGGGCCGGCGTACTACCTCAATGTCTTCCTTTTCATCTTGGCTTTGCCCTCCACCAAGGAAGACGTCCCTCGCGAGAAAGGTATAGCACTCATTGTTTTGGATTGCCGGATTCGTATGAACGCTACCCAACGGAATCATTTCTGAGGCACGATAACCGGTCTCTTCGTATAACTCTCTCCCGGCCGCTTCCTCCGGGCTATCACTGTCCTCCACAAGGCCGCCAGGTATTTCTAGGGTGACACCCTGAATGCCATGGCGGTACTGGCGGACCATAATGACTTCATCCTCCGGGGTAAGAGGGATCACATTGACCCAGGATGAAGACTCCAGGATGAAAAAATCGTGCTCCTTGCCTGTACGGGGTGATCGGGCCCTATCTGTACGAATACTGAAGACGCGATATGAGGCATCACGCGTGCTGGTGATCACTTTCCACGGCCGGGGAATCATTCACGCTCTCCTTTCTTCCTTTTCAAAAAAACGGCTGATATCTGACAGGTCATGAATTATGGGGATTGCCGGGAGGCTGTCCAGAAAAAACCTCCCATAGCGGCTTGTCATTATTCTTATATCTAATACCGCCAGTATTCCCTTGTCGGAGGTATTTCTTATGAGTCTCCCCAAGCCCTGTTTAAGAGTTATGATGGCGGATGGCACCTGGTATTCCATAAATGGGTTGCCACCTCGTTCACGAATTGCATCAATCCTCGCAGCCACTATTGGTTCGCCAGGTGAATCAAAGGGCAGTTTGTCGATAATCAGACAACTCAGCGCCTCACCCGGAACATCCACACCCTGCCAGAAAGAGCCTGTGGCCAGGAGAACCGAGTGGATATCCTGCCGGAACTCCTC
>DATKYC010000435.1:0-3195 GCA_035528695.1 Acidobacteriota bacterium
GGCTACTGAATTTACGCGATCTATTACCCAGTGTCAATCCCAAAAACTTAATGAAAAAAATATGATAAGGCCCGGCACCATTCCTGCCAACTATCTGAAAATATGCATCGAACAGCCTTGAGAAAACCCTAAAGCTAGCCGGCTTAAGCCCCCGTCCAGCAGATTGAGCGGCTTTAGAGGGGCTGCCTTGCTTTTGGGGCCGAAAAGGTCTAAATTGGTATTGCAACTTGTTGCATTCCAGAAGGCGAGTAAGACATCTATTGTTTCAAATTCCTCCTTGAGCAGGGCCGCAGTAAGTGAATCTCGAATTGAGCTGAAGGTAAGAGATATGAACGTTATAATTGATAATCCTGTTCAACAGGAATTAGAGAAGCTTCCCAAAAAAACCCTCATTGAACTTATCAAGATGTATTCCAAGAACTGGCTTACCATTGACGGGCTCTGGTTTTCGGGCGTAGAGGAAAAATTTGGCCTGGATGAAGCTTTGGCACTGGATGTCAGAATGTGGAGGATCGGTTCCAGGATTGAGGCAAAGAGGATCAAGGAAATTCTGGGGCTTGGAGATGGGGGTCTTAAAGATGTTCTCAGGGCCATCAACTTCATGAGTTGGGCCGCAAGTTTTGGCTATCATGTGGAGCAGCAGAAAGACAGGGCCGTCTGGACCTGCACCCACTGCCCCCCGCAATTGAGCAGGGTTAACTCAGGGAAAGGAGAATTTGCTTGCCGCCCAACTTTCGAGTATTGTTTCAGGAATCTCTGCGACCTGATCGACAAAAGAGTTAGAGTGGACTGTCTGATCTGCCCACCAGATCCTCATCCAAGAGATATCTGGTGCCAGTGGGAGTTTTATTTTTAACTTCACCCATATACCTGGCCTGCCTTGCGATAAAATAGTAAAGAGAGATGGCAGGGGTTAGCGAACTATTTAGAGTCGTGCCTACCTATGAGAAAGATACCGTAGGTCGCGCGCAGGGTGGGTAGGAACTTAACGATGTTCCCGCATGAATTATGAATATCAGTGTTCACAGCAACCTCCTTGAGGATTTCAAACCCCACTTGTCTTGAAAATTTCCTGAAATCTTTGATGGTAATGACCCGGATATTAGGGGTGTTATACCACTCGTGGGGTAGCTGTTTTGTAACCGGAGCAAAGCCTGTGGCCAGAAGTTGTAAACGGATACGCCAGTGACTGAAGCTGGGAAAGCTTACGATTCCTCTCTTCCCGATCCGCAACAGAGACTCAATTAACTTATCTGGCTCATAGACCTGCTGGAGCGTTTGGCTGACTATCACGTAATCAAAGGCCTCATCTCCATAATCCAGTATTTCCTTATTGATATCTCCTTGGACTACAGAGAGCCCCCTCTCGATACAGTGTGCGACCTTGGCTTCAACACGCTCAATACCGGTGCCAAGCACCTGCTTATTTTTCTGAAGAAAGTATAGCAAATCGCCCTTTCCGCAGCCGAGATCCAGGACCCTGGACCCCGGTTCTATCCATGAGGCTACTATCTGAAGGTCAAAACGGATTCCGTTATTTTCGAACTTCACTATAGACATGCCCTAAAAAACCTTTTATCAGTGAGCTTAGTCGCTCATTTGGGAGAAGGAAGGCGTCGTGACCCCACTCGGCCTCTATCTCACAAAAGCTCACATCAAGTCCGTTCTTTTTCATTGCCTGCACCATAGCCTTTGATTGATAGGTGGGATACAGCCAATCAGAGGTGAAGGAGACAACTAGAAAGTGTGCTTTAGCCTTGGAAAAGGCCTTGACCGCCGAGCCAATGTCCTGCTGATTCTGAAGGTCAAAGTAGTCGGCGGCCTTCGTAATATACAAAAATGAGTTAGCATCAAAGCGCTCCACAAACCTTGCGCCTTGGTAGCGGAGATAGCTTTCCACCTGAAAATCCGCATCAAAATTGAAAGAAAAATCGTTCTTGTCTCGCAGTCGACGACCGAACTTATGCCGCATAGACTCGTCTGAGAGATAGGTTATATGGCCTATCATGCGGGCCACTGCAAGACCCAGGTCTGGCTTTTTCCCAGAATAGTAATTCCCTTGGTTCCAGTTCGGATCAGTCATCACGGCCTGTCTACCAACCTCATTAAATGCTATAGCGAGCGGCGAGTGCCTCGTAGTGGTTGCAAGCGGAATCGCCGAAACAACCATATCAGGGTATCTGAGACACCACTCAAGGACCTGCATCCCTCCAATAGAACCACCAATCACCGAAAGAAGCTTCGTTAGCCCCAGGTGGTCCATCAGCGCCCGTTGAGCCTTGACCATGTCCCCGATAGTGACAAACGGGAAAGAGAGTGCAAAAGGCTTGTTGGTCTTTGGATTGATGGAGGAGGGACCGGTTGAGCCCATACAGCTCCCCAAGATATTGGAACAGATGACAAAGTACTTCTCAGTATCAATCCCCTTTCCGGGCCCGACCATTATGTCCCACCAGCCTGGCTTTGGATCATCTTCGCTATAATAGCCAGCGACGTGCGAATCTCCTGAGAGGGCATGTAGAATAAGTATTGCGTTACTCCTGTCATCGTCCAGCTTTCCGTAAGTCTCATAGGCTATTGTTATGGGCCCGAGCCGAGCCCCGCTCTCCAGGATCATTTCATGGGGAGGCTCGGCAAAGGTGAAAAATCTCTTCTCCACGAGACCAACCGAAATCCCATCCTTGTCATGCTCGATATACTCACTCATTATCTACCTCCCGATTCTAAGAGCCTGATCCAGGTCTTCGATAATATCCTCTATATCCTCAATCCCGACAGACAGCCTAACAAAGTCCTCGGTCACCCCCGCCGCCCTCTGCTGTTCTTCAGTGAGCTGCGAGTGAGTGGTACTTGCCGGGTGTATGGCAAGGGACTTTGCATCCCCCACATTGGCAAGGTGGGAAAAGAGTTTTAGACCCTCAATAAATCGCTTTCCGGCCTCTAACCCTCCTCTAATACCAAACCCGACTATTCCTCCAGATCCACCTTTGAGGTATCTCTTGGCCAGATCGTGGGTAGGATGATCTGAAAGCCCGGGATAAATGACCCAGTTCACCCTGGAGTGCCCCTTCAAAAACTCCGCGACCGCCAGGGCGTTCTCGCTGTGGCGCGTCATGCGGAGGGAAAGCGTTTCCAACCCCAGCAGGATCAAAAAGGCATTGAAGGGACTCATACATGGGCCTAAATCTCTGGTAA
>DATKYC010000436.1:0-2539 GCA_035528695.1 Acidobacteriota bacterium
TGAGCTTCAATCGCTTGACTCCGAGGATACGGGCTTTAAGGCGAAGGTATCTCCTTATAAGCGGATAGTGGTTCTCCACTGCCCTCATCATGGCCTGGATGAGTGAGTCGCTCATCTCATTTAAGAAATGCATCTTTTGCATAGGGGAGGGATGCCCTCTTTCGACATCTTCCTGGTGATGATTAAGTATGAGGGGATTTAAAATATTCTTAAAGACCATACCATGACTACCAAGCCCTTCAAGAAATGTCTGAAAGGCGTTTTCCCGGAGCGATCGATCAGGAGAATGGAGAAGTGCGAGGGCCCTAGCGGTAGTCAGGTATTTGCGCTCACCTTCAATCTCTACCGGAAATGAGAGAGAACCCATGAGTTCGTCATAGAGACTTATAAAAGAATATCTCCCTGAGAGTCTCCTTCTTCTTATAATTCCTTCCTCGCCTTCAGTGAGGGTGTAGGGTCTCATTTCAATTAGGTGGAGGAGGAAGTGGCGGTAGTTTGAAAGGTGCTGATGAGTGGCCAGCACTTTCAAAATATGTTCTGGAAGCGCTAATATGTAAACCTTGTAAAAGGCCAGCAGCTGAGATACCTCTTCGCACTCTTCCCTGACTTTCTGCAAGAGCCTGGTTCGGCTGTGATCTTGGGTGTTGGATGAATGAAAAAGAAGGGCAAAGAGATACGGCCTCATACCCAGCTCACAGATCGATTCATATTCCTTAATGGAAGAGAGGAGGGTATGGACATCCAGGCTTCTTTCTTTTAGTGTGCCCCTGTAGAAAGCGGCAAATGTAGAGGACCTGTCTTTCAATTCTTTGAGGTCGCTGTCGAGTTTAGGGTCCCCCTCTCCCTGGTATAGTGCAGATAGATTCCACACGATCCCATTTGCTGAACATGCAGATGTTCGTTCCATCATAAAGGATGCTTGCTATGCCTCAAGATCTTGAGGCATGAGGCCCAAAAAACGGTCCAGGCACTTAAAGAAGAAATCAATGTCCTCTCTGTTGTTATAGAAATGAGGTGAAAGCCTGATCATGCCTTCTCTTAGAGAGAGCGTTACCTTGTTTTCGGTCATGAAATGGTAAAGGGATTTCGGATCAGAGGAAGGAATGAAGCTTAGTATGCCGGAGCGCTCATCTTCGCCCATAGGTGTAAGGATTTTCATATCACGATCCTTCAGCCCCTCGAGCAACTGGTTGCAAAGCGCCAGCACGTATGGATAAATCTTTTCTACCTCAACCTCTAGGAGCAGTTCAATTGCCGCTCCAAGGGCATAAATCCCGGCCACATTCATGGTCCCAGGCTCAAACCTCTGGGCATCAGGTTTTAGCTCAAAATGCAGTTTGAAAAACTCCTTTTCCTCTACTACGCTTTTCCATCCGACGCGGTCAGGATGTATTAGATGATTCACCTCCGTTGAAATAAAGAGACCACCACATCCCATGGTGCTCAGAAGCCATTTATGCCCGCCAGCAGCCAAAAAGTGTATTCCACACCTCTTAACGTCAATTGGAATAACTCCCAGACTTTGAATGGCATCGACACACAAGAGAAGTCCCTTTCTGTGACAGAAATCCCCCAGTGCTTCCAGATCACAACGATAACCAGTTGCGAAGTCAACTGAGCTCACCGTGATTAACCTGGTCTTAGAGTCCAATGACTTATCCAAATCCTTGATAGTAAAACGTCCGTTTTTTCTTTGAATAAGCTGTACCACTATTCCGCGTCGTTCCAAGTTCATCCAGGGGTAAACGTTGGCCGGGAACTCGGGCACGGGAATCAGCACCACGTCACCATTTTTCCAGTTAAGGCCTGTTGCAATGATACTGAGACCTTCCGAGGTGCTTCCCACAAAGGCGATCTCGTTCGGTTCCGCATGGATTAGCATGGCAAAAAGGTGACGTACTTCCTCAATCCTTTTCAGCCAGTGAGGATAGCAGTCAATTCCGTGGTTGCTGAATTCCCGAAATAGACGCTCAACGGCCCTTACCACCCTGGCAGGGGGAGGAGAGATTGCAGCATGATCCATGAATGTATGGTTCTTCGTAATTGGGAATTCGGATCGATATCTATCAAAACCCTCCAATTTTTACTCCTCTCAGCGCTGAGCCTCGCCATCTTCAACATAGAAACGCCACTTGCAGAACAGATCTTTTGGATGGGGATCCGGTGGTGCGAACAGGCATTCAAACCGTATACGACTATCCACTTCGCGGGAAAAGCTCTCGAACTCGCCACGGTGCATTTCCTTGCAGACAAACTCATCCAAGCCCCGCTTGAGCCTGGCCTCCTGGGTGGGACAGGATGGCACAGAGATGATCACCTCTTGGCCGGATTCTTCAACCTGATATCCCACAAGGATGCACCAGGGGAAAAATCTGAGGGTCTCAACAAAACCCTTAAGCCCCTTTTCCTGGATTTGAAATCGAGACATGAGGTCCTTTGCGGCCATTCCGGCCACACGACCCCACACTTGTTCGTTGATACGCTCAGCAGTCGGTTGGTCAAAGCGCTGACTCACATAGATGAACCAAAAGGCATCCAC
>DATKYC010000437.1:0-2576 GCA_035528695.1 Acidobacteriota bacterium
GACCCAAATGAGATCTTCCTTGTCCCCGTGGTATTCATCTAGTCGGCATGGGATGGAAGCTTTTTTTGCTTGACACACCCGCCCTCTGATCTATACTCCTCCGAGCATAATAAGTACCAATAATTATTAATTCATCTTAATTACATTATATCACGTCCGCCAAGTGCAGTTGATGGGTTTAGAAAGGCACTTCGATATTATTAAACTAACCCCGTTATTTTCCGAAACTCTTTGTGAAAGTTCGTATTTCGCGACGAGGCAACTTAATTACTCAAGCTAGGAGGTAATCATGGAAGGAGAAAGGTTATATTGGGATCCGGTAGCAGAGACAACGCCTCATGACAAGCTGAAAGAACTTCAAGGTAAGAGGCTCCAAGAATTGGCAGAATACGCCTACGAAAAAACGGCATTTTACAGGAAAAAGTTCGATGAGGCTGGGGTAAAACCAAGCGATATTAACTCAGTGGATGACATAGCGAAGTTACCTCTCATTGAGGACGACGAAATTCGTCAGGCCCCTATAGAGGAAAAATTATCCATACCGTGGAGCGAAGTGCACCAGTGTTGCTCAAGTTCAGGAACAACAGGCTTTCCCGAACCTCTAGCTTTCACCCGCGAGGATTTCGATATCGGCTGCGTCGACAGTGTGGCTAGACTTGAGTGGACAAACGGCGTGAGACCCAGCGACTTGGTTCAACATCTTATGGGCCTTCCTTGCTTAAACCTCCCAAGCAGGCTCATAGGTGCGGGGACGATGGGGGAGCAGGCAGGTCGAAGCAGGCTTGATAACCAGATAGTACTGGGAAAAATGATGGGCGTGACCGTCTTGGAATATATGCCGAGTATGGCTCTCTCATATTTTGAACAGGCAAAAGCGCTAGGTATTGACATTAGAGATACCAACATCCGGCTGGTAGTGGGGATAGGCGAAGGGATATCAGAATCATACAAGAAAAAGGTTGAAGCGGACTATGGTATCGTGTTTCGTGATTTTTACGGAGTCTCAACAGCCGGTGAGCTTGCAGCCGAATGTGAATCGGGTGGGGGACTTCACATCACCGCTGACAGAATCATAATAGAAAATATCAATCCAGAGACTGAAGAGATAGTCCCTCTGGGTGAGGAAGGCGAACTAGTGGTCACCAATCTGGTTCGCAGGGCTATTCCGAGGATCAGGGTAAGAATCAGTGATGTCGCCAGTATGCTTCCTTATGATCCTTGTCCTTGTGGAAGGACCCATTCCAAGATGTCAAAAGTTAGGGGCAGGATGGTTCAGTTGTTAAATATCGAGGGGAAGAAGTTCTTTCCCATTGACGTGGAAGAGGTTCTCGGTACTTTTCCTGAATTAGGATATGAGTACCAGATTATCAAAGACAAGCCAGAGTTAGATAGGCTCAAGGTAAAGGTTGAGTACAGGCCTGAGGCGGGAGATCTTCGGTCGTTGGGTTCTCGCATCGAGGAGGGCTTTTACAATGAGCTTGGCATTGGAAGCGAGGTTGAGTTTGTACCTATGGGGAGCATAGGGCGTGCCCTCTTCAAGGCCCAGCGGTTGATTACTACTTATGAAAAGAAATAAAGAATCCGCCCTTGTAACCTAGGGATGCGGGCTGGATCCTGAAGCACCTCATTGGCGAGTAGATTCGCAGAGATCCCGTATTGCCCGTGCCAAACTTTCCTGCCAGGGCGGGGGACTTATATCAAAGGTCTTGCCTATTAGTGTGCACGCCAGAACTGAATTAGCAGGTCTCTTTACAGGGGTCGGATATTCGGGCGTTGTGATTGGAACTACCTCTTTCACCACAAAGGAATCATACTGCTTGGCCAGCTCAAAGATTTTCTCCGCAAAACCATGCCAAGTAGTTTCCCCGCTGCCGCAAAAGTGGTACATGCCCCAGAGGCTCAGGTTCTTTTCCCCCAGGTATTTCACAATCGCCAGGATAGCCTCAGCAAGATCTGCGGCATAAGTGGGGCAGCCATATTGATCCGCCACAACCCTAAGTATCTCTTTCTCTTTGCCTAGACTTAGCATTGTCTTGACAAAATTTTTGCCATGCACCCCGTAGAGCCACGAAGTCCGCAAAATAATATGCTCAGCCAGGCGCTCCCTTACTGCCACCTCACCCGCTGCCTTGCTCTTGCCGTAAACTCCTAAAGGAGAGAGCGGATCTGCTTCGAAATACGCGCCCTTTTTTGTGCCGTCAAAGACATAGTCCGTTGAGATATGGATAAGCGGAATCCGGGCATGAGCGCAAGAAGAAGCGAGGCAGGCGGGGCCGTCACAGTTTACTTTGAATGCACGATCAGGCTCTGATTCCGCCTGATCAACTGCTGTATAGGCTGCTGCGTTGATAACCAAGGAGACACCGGCCTGATTGATCGCCTTATCGACTGCCTGACGATCTGTAATATCGAAGCCGGGTAGATCTAAAGGCAAGATATGGAAACCGTGCTTCTCTCCCCTCCTGCAAAGCTCCCAGCCCAACTGGCCGTAGGCACCTATCACAAGGAGTTTCATTTCTTCATCCATGGAAAGCAGGGAGACTTCCAGCGGGCACATCCCTCAAGAAAGGGTATCT
>DATKYC010000438.1:0-3533 GCA_035528695.1 Acidobacteriota bacterium
TGAATTCCTGAAGGCTGATAAGAGTCTCCTTGATCTCGGATACGTTGATTCCACCCAGTATACCGATAAGGCCTCCAGCATTACCCTGGGCTTAAACTGGTATCCGAATGAGATGGTCAGATTTATGTTAAACTATTACCATATTAAATTCGACGATTCGATCGCAGTGAGCGGTGAGAGGATCGATAATGAAGATGCTGTTCTGACCCGTTTTGAGCTCGTTTTTTAGGTAAGGAGGGCAAGATGAGCGAAACGAATGGTAATAAGAAAAGATATTTCATTTTCATGCTCGTCTTTCTTTTCGTATTGACGAGTACATATATGGCGAGAGGGGAATCAACAATTATCAAGATGTCCACCACCACCAGCACGGAAAATTCAGGCCTTTTAGATGTATTGCTCCCCGAATTCACGAGGGAGACCGGCATTGAGGTGAAGGTATTTGCTAAGGGTACGGGTGCTGCGATTCGGGATGGTATGGACGGGAATGTAGACGTAATCTTTGTACACGCCAAGGAGAGGGAGCTAGAATTCGTAGCCGATGGCTTCGGTGCCTACCGTTTGGGTGTAATGCATAACGACTTCGTGGTTGTCGGTCCCGGATCTGATCCTGCGGGGATAAAAGGCTTGGGCGACGCAATTGTGGCGTTTAGAAAGATCGCTGAGGCACAAGCCAAGTTTGTATCCCGGGGCGATGATAGTGGTACCCATACCAAAGAGCAGTCGTTGTGGAAGGCAACTTCAATAAATCTAAACAGGAAGATGACCGAGATCTATAAAAAAGGGAAAAAACAGAGCCTCACGTTCCTGCACCCCGGGGGACTTGGGCAATGGTATCTTTCAATTGGACAGGGCATGGGGAAGACCCTGACATATGCTGAAGAGAAAAAGGCATACACCCTCACCGACCGCGGAACCTATTTGAAATATAAGTACGGCAGGAAGCAAGGCCTGCATCTGGACATTTTATGCGAAGGGGACCCGAATCTTTTCAATCCATACGGGATTATTCCCGTTAATCCGAAGAGGTATCCTTTTGTCAAATATGAGTGGGCGGACCGCTTCGCACGTTGGCTCGTCTCAGCAAAGGCCCAGGCCCTTATTGGAAACTATAAAATTGAGGGACATAAGGCCTTTTTCCCGGATGCCATTGCTGGGGAAAAGAGGAGGTGATATAGGAGAGTTATGGATTTCCTTATAGACAGCCTCATGTCAGCCGTTCTGCTATTGTGGTCTCTTGACCCGGAGCTCTACTTCATTATCTACGTCTCTCTTAAAGTAAGCCTGAGTTCCACACTTATAGCGAGCGTGCTTGGGGTTCCAACAGGTTTCTTGATTGCTCTGAGAGATTTTCGAGGCAAGCGGGTACTTATTACCATCCTCAATTCCTTGCTGGCCCTGCCAACCGTGGTTGTGGGTCTTATGGTATACGCGTTTATTTCCAGAAGAGGTCTTCTGGGGATGCTCGATCTCCTCTACACTCAGACAGCCATGGTTATCGGCCAGGTCATTCTTATCTTTCCCATTGTCGCATCCTTTACCATAGCGGCCATAAGCCGTATTGATGACAGGCACCGGAAGACGGCCTTGACACTCGGCGCCACTCCTTTCCAGACCGCAATGGTTATCTTCAGAGAAGCGCGGTTTGGGGTTATTGCTGCCATAATAGCCTCTTTTGGGAGGGTAATTGCAGAGATAGGGGTAAGCATGATGCTGGGCGGTAACGCAAAAGGCTATACCCGCACCATGACCACCGCTATGGCCCTTGAATATGATAAGGGAGAGTTTGTCCTTGGCGTTGCTCTTGGCATAGTGCTCCTTTTGATTAGCTTCCTCATGAATATCTTTTTCAATTATGTGCAGGGGAGAAGCAAGGCATGATGCTTTTTGAGATAAGGGATCTCACGAAGGTCTACGGAGAGAGAACCGTTCTGGATATACCGGAGTTGGACTTTGAAAGGGGCGTTATATATTCACTGCTCGGCCCTAACGGCTCAGGGAAAACCACACTCCTTGAGATCCTAAGCCTCCTTGAGCGCCCAACGACAGGAAAGATCAAGTATAATGGTATGGATATAGATTTTACTGGAAACAACCTAACCTCTTTCCGCCGGGAAATCGTGATGGTGCAACAAAACCCGGTGCTATTTACTACCACCGTCTATAAGAATCTCGAATTTGGCCTCAAGGTGAGAGGAATCTCAAAAGAGGAGAGAAGAAAGATCGCTGCCAAGTCTCTCGAGTTAGTAGGTATGAGAGATTTCATGGGCGAAGAAGCCCATAAACTCTCAGGAGGAGAGACTCAGAGGGTTGTCATCGCCCAGGCCCTCGCGTGTTCTCCTAAAGTGATATTTTTTGATGAGCCCACCTCAAATGTTGATGTGGAGAACCAGATTGCCATAGAACGAATGTTGATGGAAATCAATGCACAAGAGAAAATTTCCGTGATATTTACTACCCATAATCTCGTTCAGGCTTCAAACCTCTCTCATAAGGTCATTTCCCTCTTTGAGGGGAGGACAGTCCCCTCTATATTTGAAAATATTTTCAGCGGGAAGATTATCAGGGACGTAAACGGGGACAGATCATGTGTGATTCAGGGCAACATAAAACTCCGTATAAACACAGCGAAAACAGGGAATGTGAGGTTATCGATCGATCCAATGAGGATAGAGGTGCTAACCGAACAAGATATCCCTCTTGAAAAAAATATCTTTAGGGGAAGAGTGATACAATTAACAGAGGCACATGATAAAGTGAGGGCTGTCGTTGATATTGGAATCCCCCTTAATATCCTCTTGCCCAGAGATCGGTTAAGAAAGCCCCCCGTTCTTATAGGGGATGAGGTGAAGATTTTTTGTCCTGGAGACGCCACCCAGATATTCTGAGGATCTCAATAGGTCGGGTATGGAAAAAAAAGATCTGTTAAGCACGCGGGAGGTTGCACAGTTCCTTAATATCAATGAAAAGATGGTCTACACTCTCATTGCCGAAAAGGCACTTCCCGCTGCCAAGGTGACCGGGAAGTGGCTCTTTCCGCGTCACCTTGTGGAGCAATGGTTAGAGAATGAGACCATCAATTATCCGAAAGCGGGACATCCTTTGCCCCCATATCATGGCTTGCTTATAATAAGCGGAAGCAATGATATACTCCTGGATGGAACGATTTCTCTATTCAACCGACTGTACCCAGAACATGTAGCAGTGTTCGGAAACTTGGGGAGCCAGGGTGGCATCAGGGCACTAAGGCGATCCCTCTGTCATATTGCCACAAGCCACCTTCTTCAGGAAAATGATCAGTATAACTTTGGTTTTGCAAAGGAAGAGCTTGGAGAGTTGCCGGCGGTTGTCAACTTCTGCCAACGGGAGCAAGGGCTTTTGCTGCAAAAGGGGAACCCCAAAGGGATTCAAGGCGTAGCTGATATTGGGAAGCCGGGGATCAAGATCGTCAACCGCCCATTAGGCACCGGCACCCGATTGCTCTTCGACGGTGAGCTCAAAAGAGCCGGCATAGAAGGCGACAGGATTGAAGG
>DATKYC010000439.1:0-2595 GCA_035528695.1 Acidobacteriota bacterium
TTGTCATCTCCTTCGGTGACACTGAGGATCATAACCTTGAAATCTTCCCCAACCTTGAATTCCGCAGGGCAGACCAGGTTCCCCACATTTTCCACCACTAGTAGATCAAGGGCATCGAAGTCGAATTCATGAAAGGTCGCCCTGATCATATTTCCATCCAGGTGACACGCGCCTCCCGTATTGATCTGCACGACAGGAATTCCTTTATGCGCTATCCTCTCTGCATCTTGGGAGGACTGGATATCTCCTTCGATGACCCCGATCCTTACGTCCTCTTTCAGGGCGTCGATGGTTTTTTCCAGGAGAGTGGTCTTTCCCGCCCCAGGAGAGCTCATAAGGTTGATCACCGTTAGATCCTTTTCATCAAAGAGTGCTCTGTTATCCTGAGCGATCCTATCGTTGGCTTCCAATATATTCTTGACTACCGATATTTTCATGCCTGCACTCCTTATCTTAATCTTAGATATCTATCTGCTAGTCCACTTCCATCTCCACAATTGAGAGGTCCTGCCCTGCAATCGTGTCAATATCTGTACTGCCGCACTGAGGGCATATAAAGGTATAATCCTGAATTTCAAAAGCCTTTTCACACTCCCGGCACTTCCCTTCAAGTGGGATAATCTCCATCATTAACTTTGCGCCTTCCAGGTCAGTCCCGGAGGTCATGACCTCAAAGCAAAAAGAGAGAGACTCGGGGACAATGGCGGATAACTGGCCGATATGAAGTCGCACGGATCTCAACATGGTCGCTTTGTGCTGTAGCATCTCTTCCCTGATAATCTCAAGTAAGCTCTGTGCTATGGACATCTCATGCATGAGAAACGCTTCTTTACCCCGATAACCGATCCATGTCGTGTGCCTTTCTCTTGTTTTGGTAACCGGAGCCCTGGTCGCAGTGGTCAGGAAAGGCTAGCCCTGGATCAAGGATACAATCAGTGAGTCCACTTTTTGCCTGGCATCGTTGAAGACCCCTGAAAGGTTCAGAGAGTGATTAGCGAAGACGCTAGAAGGGCTCCCATTGAAGACAACCAGAGGTTCAAAGTAGCACCTGCTGAGTTCTTCAATGATTTTGTCGGTCAGGTTCAAGGAGTTCTTGTCGGTTAAGACATCAATGAAGTCGATTCTTATGGCCTTGAAGGACTCGTATAGGGCATAGGCGACCCCCTGCGCATAATAGAAGTTGTCGTCTATCTGATACCAGGGGATATTGACATCGACCATTTTTGGCGTTCTAGGGCCTTTTTTGGTTTCCTCATCGAGGGCCAGCACCTCTTTCACGTCACGCGGGGCGTTGATAAGTCGAGTGTTCACCCCGCCCATCAACGAGGCATACTGGGTGAGAAGTTGTACGAGGTTATCTGCCCTGGGGTAAAAGGAGGATTTTCCTTTCAGAAGATTCCGGTAAAAGGTATCCAGATTCCTGTAAGCCTCTTTCCATTTTTTCTCCGCAGATGGGAACCACCACTTGTAAGGGTCATTGGAAAGGGCGTTAAAGGCTGCCTCAGCTGAGGTGTCTAGCTTGTCCGTGGTTCGCATGCGTGAGAGGTTATCCCTCACGACTCGTGCATTATACCGAACAACCTCGAGCTCCCCGATCTGAAAATTGGGCATATTGTCCAGAAGTATGGTGGGCCAGAATATGTCATTGGGCAACCAATTCTTATACATCTGGTCAATGAGAATTTGGTTGGTTCTAATAAAGGCTACACCCTTGACCTTACTTTCCAGGTTGCCAAGTCTGATCCGTTCGGGTTTCCTGGAATTGATAACCATTATAATAACCACAAAGAGGGCTAAGGCCAGGAGGATCAATAGGGCTGCGGCCGTGCGTTTTTTCTTCGTCTTTCGTTTTTCTAATTGCTCCATGATTTTTTCCCTGTCAGGGCACTATTGAAAATCAGTGCCCTATTAAAATTTGATTTTGCTATGAATGAGCAAACACCGGAAGGCATGCAGCCATTCTAAATGGGGCTTGTCTCGATTGTCAATAAATAGCGTGTAGCAAAATGCCTGCCCGGCCTCCGGCTCTTAGAGCCTGGAGCTCGGAGAGATGCATCACCCGTTGGGTAACTTCATGAAATGACCAGGCCGTGAGACTTGGAACGGAGGAAATGGAACCATGAACCGACGACCGCGGGTTGCTATTTTCAAAGACCTAAATTAATATGTTTTCTTCAGTATGTGTAAGCAATAGATTGGCTGCCGAGTGGTTAGCTGAGCTTCACAGAGGGGAAAAGGGACCTGTCTGTGTGGGGAATAAATCTTGCCGCACTGAAAAGGTTCATGAACTCCTGGTTCACGTTGAGTTCGAGGTAGGTTATTTGATCACGTATGCGAAAAATCTCTTCTCTATCCCTGGTAGAGACCAGGGCCATACTCGCTCCCTTAATGGAGGTATTTCCAAGGGTAACGTAGGTTTCGATGGGGAGATCGGGGATCATCCCGAGTGTAATGGCCGATTGGGGATCTATGTATGAACCGAATGTTCCAGCCACATAGAACCTCTTGATTTCTTTTAGGGAGATATTTAGCGTGTTGGCGATGGTCGTCAAGATGGTATACATGGCAGCCTTGGAGCGTATCAGGCCGTCAATA
>DATKYC010000440.1:0-3269 GCA_035528695.1 Acidobacteriota bacterium
ATATGACAAATACATAAAGGCACTCATGGATATCAGTAGGGCGATTACCTCCGATCTCTACTTGGAAGATATCCTCAAGTTGATCGTAATGGTCACAGCCAAGGTGACCGGGGTTAAGATTTGCTCTTTATGGCTTGTCGACGAAAGTGAAGAGCCCAAGAAGATCCGGCTCAAAGCCACACAGGCGATAGATCCTGATTATGTGATGGACCGTGCCCTGAATATGGCCGAAGGAGTGGTAGGCTTCGTGGTCACGCACAACCAACCGCTTATCCTCAAGGATGTATTGAAAGAGCCTCGGTTTAAAGAAAAAGAGATGGCCAAGAAATTGGGCTTGGTCTCAATGCTGGGAGTCCCTTTGCGTGTCCAGGAAGAAAAGGTCATTGGTGTCCTGAACTGTTTTACCGCAGAACCTCATGAATTTTCAGAAACAGAGGTTAATCTTATAACCACGGTGGCCAATCAGGCTGCGATAGCAATAGAAAATACCCGACTTCTGGTGAAGACAAAAGTCATTGAAGAGGAATTGGCAACCAGAAAGAAGATTGAAAAAGCCAAAGAGATATTGATGGTCAAAAAGAGATTGCCTGCTGACAAGGCGTTTCGCTGGTTGCAAAAAAAGAGTATGGATACGAGAAAATCCATGAAGGAGATTGCAGAGGCCCTTATCATCTCCGAAGACCTTTAGCAGGATCCAGGGTGTATGGAAAAATTCTTGACAAATCTGATGACGGGCACTAGTATTTACTATTTGATTTGAAAATATAATCAAGTTCCGTACAAAGGCGTGCGGGCCTTTTGGAATCCGGCAAGACAAAGGCGTCTATATCCCTTGAGGGATAGATGCCTTTTTTGTTTCGAAATTCTTTAAGTTACAAGGGGGATTTATCATGAACTTGCAGAGACCCAACGCAAATGATGCACTTCAAACGGCCAATCGTTCTCGAAATGTGGCGCCACAGTCCGGCATATGCAGCAGGTGCATCGACGGCTGCCGAGGCGGCTGCGATATGTTCAGGGCCACTTTCCGGGGAAGAGAGCTCCTTTACCCTGAGCCTTTCGGGAGTGTTACAGCGGGCGCGGACAAGGACTACCCCGTCGATTATTCCCATATTAATATTATGGGATATGCCTTTGGTGCAAAGGGAATAGACCCGGATCCTGACAAGGCCACCTTCCCGGCTGTCAATACTGAAACCTTTTTTGGCGCCGAAGACAAGGTGAAGATGAGGGTCCCCATATTCACCGGTGCCCTCGGCAGTACCGATATTGCGCAAAAGAATTGGGAACATTTTGCAGTAGGGGCGGCTATAAGCGGTATCAGCCTCGTGTGTGGCGAAAATGTTTGCGGAATTGATCCGGGGTTGGAACTTGATAGTAATGGCAAGGTCAAGAATTCCCCGGAGATGGACCGCCGTATTAAGGAGTATCGTCGATACCACGATGGTTACGGAGACATCCTTGTCCAGATGAATGTTGAGGACACCCGCATCGGGGTAGCAGAATATGTCATAGAGAAACTCGGGGTAGGAACCATCGAGTTGAAATGGGGCCAGGGAGCCAAGTGCATAGGTGGAGAGATTAAGGTGAATTCTCTGGCCCGCGCCATAGAACTGAAAAGGCGGGGCTACATCGTAACACCGGACCCTGAAAATCCCGCTTTTCAGGCAGCCTTCAAGGCCGGTCCTCTAAAGCAATTCGAGCGACACTCTCGACTCGGATTCATTGACCAGGAAGGCTTTATGAAAGAAGTGGAAAGGATACGGAAGCTCGGTGCCAAGCGTGTAACTCTCAAGACAGGCGCCTACCCAATGAGGGAACTGGCTATGGCAATACGCTGGTCTAGCGATGCCAAAGTAGATCTTTTGACCATAGATGGGGCGCCCGGGGGGACCGGAATGAGCCCTTGGAGAATGATGAACGAATGGGGCATCCCCTCTATTTATCTGCATTCCATGGCGTATCAGCTGTGTCATCGTTTGGCAGGCAGGGGAAAATGGGTGCCGGATATCGCTTTTGCGGGAGGTTTTTCTGCCGAGGACCATGTTTTCAAGGCACTAGCCCTGGGAGCTCCCTACTGCAAGGCCGTATGTATGGGGCGGGCCTTGATGATTCCAGGCATGGTGGGAAAGAATACTGAAAGATGGTTGAGGGGCGAAGACAAAGGACTACCTACCTCAGTCTCAAGATTTGGATCCACCAAAGAAGAGATTTTCATGAATTATGAGGTATTGAAAGAGAAATACGGCTCTGAGGTAGACAGCTTTCCATTGGGCGCTATTGGCATTTTTAGCGCTACGGATAAGATCAAGGTTGGACTCCAGCAATTAATGGCCGGGTCCAGGAATTGGGAAGTTCGATATATAAGCAGAAATGACCTGGCCTCTCTCACTGAAGAATGCGCCAAAGTTACAGGTCTTCCGTATGTGATGGAGGCCTACAGGGCAGAAGCACTTGAGATAATAGATTCCTGATATCTTGTAGAAGTCAAAGGTGAAAGGCTGAACCGGGGGCAACATGGATTTTAAGGACACTCAGTTACCTAGTGAATTTTACGCGCGCTTCAAGGTATTCCACGAACTGATGTCCTTCAAGATACGCGAGATCTTGTTGGTTTCGAGCCCGTACGATGCCTTTTTAATGGAGGAAGATGGGAGGCTTGCATCAAAGATCATCAATGAGTACAGAGGGCTAAACCTGAGCCAACCGCCCAGGGTGACCCGGACTTCTTCGGCTTATGAGGCGTTAGAATACTTGAATGAGAAGAAGTTCGATATGATAATTACCACTCCGCATCTGGACGGCATGGACCCGTTTTCCCTTGGTATGGAAGTTAAGAAGCTAAAGTCGGGTCTACCTGTTATTCTCCTGGCTCAGAGCATGAGGAGCATTTATCCTCTTCCGGAAGACAAGGAGCATCGTGAAGGGATCGACAAGATCTTTATCTGGTCCGGCACCTCTGATTTCCTTCTGGCACTGGTCAAGAACGCGGAAGATCGCCTCAATGTTGGCTTTGACACCCAAAAGGCCATGGTCCGGGTCTTGATCTTGGTTGAGGACTCTCCTCTCTATTACTCATCTTTTCTTCCTCTCATTTACAAAGAGGTCGTTAAGCAGACGCAAGCAGTGCTTGAAACCGGCCTCAATGAAGAACATAGACTTCTCACCATGAGGGCAAGGCCCAAGATACTTTTGGCTACCACCTATGAGGAGGCGATGGAACTTTACCAGAAGTTCCACTCATTTCTTTTCGGTATCATCTCAGACGC